>JAQGOW010000195.1 GCA_028293405.1 Verrucomicrobiales bacterium | reverse complement strand
CATCTTTAAATCCTGCCGATCCTTCCATGAAGAAAATCATCGCGAATTTTCCTCCATTTTATACCGCTCCGAGCTTTGTTCCTCCACCGGCTTAACGCGTGTCGAAACGTTTGCAGTTGTGATACTGAAATGCAGGAACACGTTCAGCCACTGTAAACCGGCATGTGATGTCAGCAAACGATGACGAATCTGCGGGCAAATTTTCAGCTCACGGTATTCGCAATTGATAAAAGCGTTTCTGAAAACTCGTAGCGGTCGCGTCGTTGAATTGGTAAACACCCGGACTGGTTTGCGTTGGTGTTCCGAGAAATGTCCAACTAACCAAATTTGTTGAGGCATAGACACTGCCTGCCTGGGCGTTACTGGTGGTGTATGAGAATTGAAAAGTTCCATCGGCTAGCCGCACGACATTGGTCAGCATCGCGGGTGTGGGCGGCGGTAGAATCGGGGTAACGTCACGCCAGGAATTGCCGAGGCGTAATTCGTCCCATTGCATCGCCGCCGGAACGCTCGCTGCGGTGTTCTGCCGGAAATTGAAACGGTCAATGACGTTGGTGCTGTTAAAATCGAGGCCGGTGGTGGTGGTGATCACACTTCCGGAAGGCGGCTCGATCGCAGCACCAAACGAGGTTGTGCTGGGATTGATCCAAAGCGTCACAGGATTCGGAGTGGAAGTGAAATCGTATTTCCCGACGAGGAAAAGAGTGTCACCGATATTGCGGGGCGTTGAGTCCATGGTTGCGCCCGATCCTTTTTGAACGCCGACGAGATAAGTTGAAGACGTATTGGACGTGAGGAGAATTCCGAGGCGGACGTTCGCATTGTTGGTGGCCATGAGCGAAGCGACTTGCGCGGGCATATTGCCAGCGGTCCATGTTCCGTAGCCGGGGTCAATCATTTTGAATAGGACCGAAAAATAAACGACGCCGCTGTTGATGTTCGTGCCGAATAGTCGCCGATTGCCGAGGCCAATGCCGCCGTTGGTCGCGCTGTTGCCGGTCGTCACCAGGCCAGGGTATGAAAGACTGCCGCTCGTTATTTTGAAATCGTTGGTCGCGGCAGATGCGTTACTTGTCCAGTTCGCAGGTGTGTTGACGCTGACGGGCCCGCCGACATTGGAATAATCAAACGGTTCATAGAAAAATGGTTGAGCGGAAACAAGAGTCAAAACTGCTGGAGAACTGGTCACGCTTCCGGACAGGTTGCTCACAACGAGCGTATAATTACCGCCATTGGTGAATTGCACATTGCCTTGCGTGTAAGTGTTCGTTGTCGCACCAGGAATGTTTGAACCGTTAAATTGCCACTGATAATTGAGAGGCGCGGGACCATAAGCGTGCGCCGTGAAAGTCGCATCCGTTCCTAAGAGATTTTCACGACTGACCGGATGGATTGTTATGATTGGAGCTCCGGTGACGGGCACCTGTTGCGCCCCAACGAATGGAGCACCGTCAGGGAATTTCAACAACGCTGCTTCACCGCCGTTCAAGTTTAAAATTAATTGGCGAACGCCATTGGTCAGCGTGAGTTGCTGTAATTCTGCTAATCCAGTTAAGGGATTCAACATTTCAACAGCACCCAGATTGCTGTTGAAGTTGAGCGTGATTTCCTGAAGGCAATCCGCCGCAGTACCCGTCGGGTCGGTCAAGCCGTTTACCACCATAAGGTAAGTTTCATTGCTGTAATCCGGTCCATCGAAACTTTCGTCGAGCGGTTTGAACCAGGAAAGGATTACGTCCCCGGGATAGCCGCTATTTTTTACCGCGGCCTTGTTGGTCACGGACCAACCGCGCAAGAAAGGATCGTTGCGTTGATATACCCAATCGGTGTAGGTGGCATTCGCTCCACCTGAGTCCGGGTCCCCAACAAATCCATCAGGGATGGTGGTGAGAGTGCCGTTGGCGTCTTTTCCGCGGAGAAACATAATGCTCGTGGTGTAACCGGGAATGCCTTCCGTGGTAATCGGCGTCAGGCGCACCAGCGTGTCGCCCCAATTGCGTATGCTTCGGTTCACTATCCCCATTTGTGCATACATGCCGTTGGCATTTGTTTGGGTGTCCCCGGAACCATTGTAAATTTTCGTAAACAACGAACCCGCACTCGTGTTGTAAGTGAAGTCATTTATAAATTTTACGCTAAATGCAATCGCTCCGAAGGTGTTAAGCCGAAGTTCAGAGGGAGATGGATCACGATAAACGTGCTGATCGTAATCCTGCACGCCATGCCATGTCTGTCGCCAGATGCCCATGGGAATTCCGGCCGCACGGGCGTATTCGCGGTATTGCCGCAACTCGCTGAACCATTGTTTGAGTTGGTAACTGCCTGGTCCGGGAATTACAGCGCCTATGTGGTTCGGTTGATTTATATCCCAAACGGATTCCCACGGATACGTATCGAACGAAAGCATGTCGGGCTTTGCGCGGTTGATGTAATCCGACAGCGCCGCATCGGTAAGCTGATAACCCCAGTTGTTATGGTAAAGAATGGTAGTTGGCCAATTCGTCCTCTCGGCAACGAACCAGTTTACTAACCGTGTGCGTGTCGCATCGTCGTTGAGATTCCATTCGTCCTGTAGTTGCAGCGCAACCAATTGACTTAAATGAGGAATTTCATTCGTGCGCGAATAAACATCGCCATTGCCAGTGGTGCCGCTGCCCTGGCCAGGCATGTTCGATTCATCAGGGGCCCAGCGAGCCCAAGGGAACCCGGGAGGTGGACCGGTGAAAGTTGAGAGCGGGCCAAGATTTCCGGTGGAGTTAAAACTGAAACCCACTGTGGTGTAACCAGCATTCGTGTAAGTATCCAAATGAAAATAATTATCAGGCTGGGTCAATGCGAGAATCTGAAATCCGCGCTGAACGAGAATGCTATGGCCTTTGCTGATTTCCGCGTGGCTTGTCCAAACGGGCGTAAGAATAAACGTGAGGATGACGGCGAAGAATGGGCGAAACTGCATTTGGAAGTTTATCAGTGGCAGCAGCTACAAACAAGTTTGAACCGGAACTGGGGGCCCCTCGCAAGAGCGAGTCATCGACAAACGCCATGTCAGCCCGCTTTTTCCATGACTGGCGCAGAGTTCGACAAAACGACGGACAGTTTCTGGTGCATGCATAACTGCAATCTTTCCAAGCCGCTGACAAATCGGCGGCAAAGGTCCACAAACGCAGGTTTGATGGACCGGTGGTTTACGGTCACAATTTCCTAGCATGCGTTAGCATGCCGAGAGTTCGTTACCCCTTCCCACCGGGAAAGGCCCAAAGACAGTTTGGAAGCAGCGACACAACCGATTTGCGAGCCACACCCGCAGAACCCATGGACACCGCCCATGGTTGATCGTGTATTTGCCGGTCAACCGCGCAACGCTCCGCGATGCGTAGGTGCCGCATTTCGTTTTCCTTTCCCCTCGGGCGTTTGCTGCGGGGCATTTACGCATTCCTGATTTTTATATTCTTTTTATGGTTTGATGGCGGCTTTTGATTACCGCCACGGGTTCGCGGAGGCAGAGTGAGGTTGTGATGCAACTAATTGATCGTTGGTTCAAAACTTATGACTGATCTTGTTTTTATCGGAATCACCGTCGCGTTCTTCGCGCTGAGCGGAGTTTACGTCTGGGTGTGCGAAAAACTTTAACCGTTATGGAAAACTACATCGTTGGCGGCATTTCCCTGGTGCTGTTCGTTTATCTGTTCGTGACCATGGTTCGGCCGGAAAAATTCTGACCGGCAGCGCCGGATCCTTTTTTATGCAAGCTACAGGTTGGATTCAATTTGTTATCTACATCGTCGCGCTCACCGCAATCACGAAGCCGATGGGGCTTTATTTGATGCAGGTATTAGATGCGAACGGGCGCACGTGGTTTGACCCGCTACTGCGGCCGCTGGAACGGTTCACGTTTCGGGCGATGCGCGTGGATCCTCAGAAGGAACATGATTGGAAGCAATACACGATTGCGATGTTGCTGTTCAGTTTGGTGGGATGTTTGTTCACGTACGCGATTCTACGGCTTCAACATTTGTTGCCGTTGAATCCGCAGGGGTTCGGCGCGCTTAGCCCGGACCTTGCATTCAACACGGCAGTCAGTTTCACGACAAATACCAATTGGCAGGCTTACAGCGGAGAAACGACGATGTCGTATTTGTCGCAGATGGTCGGATTGGTATTCCACAATTTTACGTCGGCGGCGGTCGGAATTGCGATTGCGGCGGCTTTGGTGCGCGGGATTGCGCGGCAGTCGGTTAAGACGATCGGGAATTTCTGGGTAGATATGGTGCGAACGAGTTATTACCTGCTGCTGCCGATTTGTGGGGTGTTCGCAGTGGTGCTGGTCTCGCAGGGAATGATCCAAAATTTTAAACCGTATACAAAAGCAAAGCTCATCGAGCCGTTCAAAGTGTCTGTGGAAAAGAAGAATGATAAAGGCGAAACGATCAAGGGGTCGGACGGTAAACCGGTAATGGAAGAGCAGACGGTCGATGAACAAACAATTCCGCAGGGGCCGATGGCATCGCAGGTAGCGATTAAAATGTTGGGAACGAACGGGGGAGGTTACGTGAATGCGAATGCAGCACACCCATTCGAGAATCCGACCCCGCTTTCGAACTTCCTGCAGATGTTGTCGATCTTTTCGATTGGTAGTGGGTTGACGTATTACCTCGGACAAATGGTGAAGAATCAGCGCCACGGCTGGACGGTTTGGGGTGTGATGATGGCGCTGTTTATCGGCGGTGTGTTGCTGTGCTGGTGGGCGGAGGCAGCGGGAAATCCAATTCATCAGAAGCTCGGTGTCGCAATTGCTGATGGAAATATGGAAGGCAAGGAGGTCCGGTTCGGCATCTTTAATTCTGCATTGTTCGCCACGGTTACGACGGACGCTTCGTGTGGCGCGGTGAACTCAATGCACGATTCATTTACGGCGCTTGGAGGGTTTGTGCCGCTGTTCAATATCCAGTTGGGTGAAATTATTTTCGGCGGTGTTGGTGCGGGGCTTTACGGAATGTTGGTTTTCGTGGTGCTGGCGGTGTTTATCGCAGGGCTGATGGTTGGGCGTACGCCGGAATATCTGGGCAAAAAAATCGAATCGTATGAGGTGAAGATGGCGATGCTGGCGTTGCTGATTCTCGCAATCGACATCCTGGCGTTTTCGGCTTGGGCCTCGGTCAGCAAGTGGGGGCTTGATGGTCTCAATAACAACGGGCCGCATGGGTTTGGCGAAATGCTTTATGCATACAGTTCGGCGACCGGGAACAACGGCAGTGCATTTGCGGGATTAACGGTCAATACGCCCTGGTACAACACGACACTTGGGATCGCGATGCTGGTCGGGCGATTTCTGATGATTGTTCCGATTATGGCCATAGCGGGCTCGCTAGGGCGAAAAAAATTGGCGCCGGCGAGCGCGGGAACATTTCCGGTTTCTGGCGGGACGTTTTCGATCTTGCTGATCGGAACCGTGGTGCTGATTGGTGCGCTGAACTTCTTGCCGGTGCTGACGTTGGGCCCAGTGGTCGAACATTTTCTCATGTTACAGGGGAAACTTTTCTAAGCGTATGCCTATGACACAAAAATCTGCTTCATTATTGGACTGGAAAATCGTGCGACCGGCGATCAGGGATTCGTTCAAAAAACTGAATCCGCGACTGATGATTAAGAATCCGGTCATGTTCGTGACGATGGTGGGAGCGGCGTTGACGACGGCAGGGATTTTTACTGCAGAGAAATCGTTGCGTGGGTTTGTAATTCAGTTGGCAATTTGGCTGTGGTTTACAGTGTTGTTTGCGAATTTCGCGGAAGCCGTCGCGGAAGGTCGTGGCAAAGCACAGGCTGCGAGCTTGAGAAAAGCGCGGAAGGAAACTGTTGCGCGGCGGATTCGCAACGGATAACGAGGAGAGCGTTCCCGCCCCCGAGTTGCAGAAAGGCGACCTGGTTGTGTGCGAGGTAGGGGACATCATTCCTGCCGATGGTGACGTGGTGGAAGGGATCGCGAGTGTCGATGAAGCGGCGATAACGGGTGAATCCGCGCCGGTGATTCGAGAAAGCGGCGGGGACCGCAGTGCCGTGACGGGTGGGACGCGAGTATTAAGCGACCGGATTGTTATTCGAGTCACCACGGAAAGAGGAAGCGGATTCCTGGACCGGATGATTGCGTTGGTCGAAGGTGCACAACGTCAGAAAACGCCCAACGAAATTGCGCTGACGATATTGCTTTCTGCGCTGACGCTGATTTTTCTGCTCGTCAGCGTCACCCTCAAACCATTCGGAATTTATTCCGGCGTGGCTTTTTCGATCCCGGTGTTGGTGGCGCTTCTGGTGTGCCTGATTCCGACCACGATTGGCGGGTTGCTCAGTGCTATCGGCATCGCGGGAATGGACCGTGTTTTGCAGCGCAATGTGCTGGCGATGAGCGGGCGCGCGGTTGAGGCCGCGGGTGATGTGGATGTTCTGCTGCTCGACAAAACGGGAACGATCACGTTGGGAAACCGCATGGCGACGGCGTTTCTTCCAGCACCGGGAATGACGGCGGAGCGGTTGGCGGATGCCGCACAATTGGCATCGCTGGCCGACGAAACCCCGGAGGGCCGCAGCATCGTGGTGCTGGCAAAAGAAAAATTTAATTTGCGGGCGCGAGAAGTGGCCGAACCGCACGCTGTGTTCGTGCCATTCAGTGCGCAAACGCGAATGAGCGGCGTGGATTTTTCGGCGCGTGATGGGGAATGTCCGCGTCGAATTCGCAAAGGCGCAGTGGATGCCATTCGGCTGTTTGTCGATCAAGCGGGCGGAATGTTTCCAAACGAAGTGGGACTTGGGGTGGATGAAATTGCGCGGAGCGGTGGCACTCCGCTGGTCGTGACAGAGGGAAGCACGGTCCTTGGCGTCGTGCATTTGAAAGACGTGGTCAAGGGTGGCATCAAGGAACGTTTTGCGCACCTGCGTAAAATGGGAATCCGCACTGTGATGATTACCGGCGACAATCCACTTACGGCGGCGGCAATCGCGGCCGAAGCGGGCGTGGATGATTTCATGGCGCAAGCGACTCCAGAACAAAAACTCAAACGCATTCGTGAAGAACAAGCGGCGGGGCACCTCGTGGCAATGACTGGCGATGGAACCAATGACGCGCCAGCGCTGGCTCAAGCAGATGTCGGCGTTGCGATGAATACGGGAACGCAAGCTGCGCGCGAAGCGGGAAACATGGTGGACTTGGACAGCAACCCGACGAAGCTTTTGGACATCGTTGAAATCGGCAAGCAGATGCTGATAACGCGCGGTTCGCTGACGACCTTCAGCATCGCGAACGATGTAGCAAAATATTTCGCGATCATTCCGGCAATGTTGATGGGGACGTTTCCTGCGATCGCGCCGCTGAACATCATGCATCTGCATAGCCCGACGAGCGCGATTCTCAGCGCCGTCATTTTCAACGCGCTCGTTATCATTGCACTGATCCCGCTAGCATTGCGCGGCGTCGCTTACAAGCCGATGGGTGCCGTGGCGATCCTGCAGCGAAACCTTTTGATCTACGGATTGGGCGGCGTCGTCATCCCGTTCATCGGCATCAAACTCATCGACGTCATCATTACCGCTCTCAACCTGGCCTGATTATGAAAACATTCCTTTCTGACCTTCGTGGCGCAGTGATGGCGACAATCGTCATTGCGGTTGTGTGCTGTGGAATTTATCCGCTGTTGGTTTATTGCGTCGCATCTTGCGCATTTCCCGAGAAGGCGAACGGCAGCTTGATCGTGGCCAAAGACGGAACGGTGCGCGGGTCACGGCTCATTGGCCAGGGGTTCGCGGGCGAAAAGTATTTCCATCCGCGTCCATCTGCAGCCGGCAACGGCTACGATGGACTTAGCTCTGGCGGCAGCAACTTGGGTCCAACGTCGCAGACGTTGAACGATGCCATCAAAGACCGCATCGATGCATATCGCAAAGAAAACGGGCTCAAAGCCGGCAACGCGATTCCCGCCGACGCGGTCACGGCGTCTGCCAGCGGACTCGATCCGCACATCAGTTTGCGTAACGCGAAATTGCAGACTGCCCGCGTCGCGAAAGCGCGGCGCATGGCTGTCGAACAGGTGGAAAAAGTGATTCTGCAGTATGTCGAGGGACCTGATCTCGGAGTTTTCGGTGAACCTGCTGTAAATGTTTTAACACTCAATCTGGCACTCGATTCGAACGTGGAGAGGCAGGTGGCGGAACGATGAACCTGATCACTTACGTGTTTGTTCCCTTCAACATACGCGACAACCAGCCGCCCGAAGTGGATTTGCAGAACGCGCGACAGATTGAATCGCGTCCGAACGACTGTGCTTTGAATGGAACTAGTGAACTGCCGATGTTGACGTGGTTTTTGCCGAACCCGTGTCCATGGCGGTTTCCCCCTTCCTACTCGGCGCGCTGTTGTTTTTAACCATAATCGGCTGTTACATTGACTGTGTGGACCAGAGCGACCGCCCAAATCCAGATGCGTTGCTGGCAGCAATCCAGCAGGATGAAACGCGGGCTAAACGCGGGCGGCTCAAAGTGTTTATCGGTATGTCTCCCGGCGTCGGCAAGACGTTTGCGATGCTGGAAGCAGCGCAACGGGAGCTCAAAGCCGGCCGTGACATTGTCATTGGTTTTGTTGAGACACACGGTCGCAAGGAAACCGATGCGCTGACAACCGGTCTTCCAACCGTGCCTCGGAAGCGGATGGAATATCGCGGTGTCAATTTAACAGAGATGGATGTCGACGCGGTGCTCGCTCGCAAGCCGGACCTGGCGATCATTGACGAGTTTGCTCATTCTAACTCGCCGGGTTCACGTCATCCAAAACGTTACCAGGATGTAATCGAACTGCTGGACGCGGGCATTGATGTTTATACCACGCTTAATATTCAGCATGTCGAAAGTCGGGCTGATTCTGTGCGGCAAATCACCGGCGCGACCGTTCACGAGACGATTCCTGATACCACTTTGGAGCGTGCCGAATTCGAGCTGGTTGATCTTCCACCTGACGAGTTGCGCGCGCGTCTGGCGGCGGGAAAGGTCTATCTGCCGGAACGAGTGGCTGCAGCGCGCGACAATTTTTTCCGGCCGGGTAATCTGGCGGCTTTGCGGGAATTGGTTTTGAGATTTGCCGCCGAACACGTTGGGCAGGATGTGCTGGCCTTTCGGCGTGGGCTTGGAATTTCCGATCCGTGGAAATCGGGCCAACGGCTTCTGGTGGCGTTGAGTCCGAGTCCAACGTCGGCCGCGCTGGCGCGATGGACCTGCCGTTTGGCTGGGGAACTGCACTGCCCATGGATCGCAGTGTATGTAGAACTGCCGAGACAGCTTGGCGATGAAGACCAGGAACGCTTAAACAAACACCTTTCCCTCGCCAAGGAATTGGGGGCGGAAATCATCACAACAACCGACGCTGATGTAGTGCGCGGAATTATTCGGGTGGCCCGGGAACAAAATGTGACGCAACTGGTCGTCGGCAAACCCGCCGGCTGGCGGCTTGTAGAACTGTTCCGCGGCGGATCGTTGTTGAACCGCTTAATCCGCGAGAGCGGGAATATCGACATTCACGTGGTTCGCGCGGGAGAACCGGAACCGACGGCACGACGGACGCAGTTACCAAAAGCAGGCGTGTTTGACTCCCGATCGTACATGCTCGCTGCGGGAGTGGTCGTTTTGGCGACGGTCGTAAATCTGATTTTGCAGCGGTGGATTGGTTATCAATCGGTTTCCCTGATTTATCTTCTTTCGGTGATCCTGCTGGGGGTGTTTGTTGGGCGTGGCCCGACGTTGAGCGCGGCGGCGGTGAGCGCGTTTTTGTGGAACTTCTTTTTCACAGAGCCGCGTTACACATTCCAGATTAACGGCGCTGCCGATACCATGATGTTTGTGACGTACTTCGTCGTCGCGCTGGCAATGGGGCAATTGACTTCCCGCCTGCGTTCCCAGCAGGAGGCAGAGTGGCGACGCGAACAGCGATCGACAGCACTGTATCTGTTGACGCGCGAACTCGCCAAGGCATCGGACTTCGCGGATTTGCTCGCGATCATCATTCGTGAGGTCGGAAAGAATTTTGATTGTGATGTGGCACTGTCGTTGCCGGATGAGACGGACCCGGCGCCAACTCCATATTTTGCGAGCACATGGATGTTTGATGACAAGGAACAAAGTGTCGCGACCTGGGCGTGGCGGCATCGGCAACCGAGCGGCAAAGGCACAGACACGCTGCCCTCTGCAAACGGCCTTCACCTGCCGCTTGCGGCGGGAGAACGGGCGATGGGCGTGCTGAGTTTGCGTTTTCATGAAAAGAATCCGCTGCCTCCGGCTCATCGCGATTTGTTGGATGCTTATGTGCGGCAGATTGCGCTTGTGCTTGATCGGCAACGGCTGCGCGACGAAGAGCACGAGGCCAAACTGGTGGAACGCTCAGAGCGATTGAGCAAAACGTTGCTCGACTCGCTTTCGCACGAAATGCGGACTCCGATTGCGGCGATCTCGAGCGCGGCGGCCGGATTGGCGGAAGCGAAGCAGAATGCTTCTCCGGAATTCCAACGAGGAATGATAGCGGAGATTCGCGAAGGAGCGGCGCGGTTGAATCGTGTTATTGGCAACGTAATTGAGATGACGCGGTTGGAAAGCGGGTACGTAAAACCGAAACTCGACTGGTGCGATTTGCGTGATGTGATTGAAGTGGTCGTGCGTGATACGCAAAAGGAGTTGGCGCGACATAAGATTACTGTGTCGATACGCGACAACGTGCCGCTGGTGCGGATAGATTTTGTGCTGATGCAACAAGCGTTGACGAACCTGGTCCTGAATGCGGCGGCGCACACGCCTGCGGGAACAGTGGTGCAGATCAGCGCCAACAGAGAGAAAGACGTGGTGAGCTTGTCTGTCGCCGACAACGGCCCTGGCATCCCAAACGAGGTGTTGCCGCATATTTTTGAAAAATTTTATCGCGCTCCGAATGCTGCGACGGGCGGGATTGGCTTGGGGCTTTCGATTGTGAAAGGGGTGGCAGAAGCGCAAGGTGGAACGGTGCGGGCGGAGAATCGCGCCTCTGGAGGCGCGCTATTTACCATTCAAATGGAGGCGACGGAACCTCCCGCGATTTTGGCGGAAGCAAAAGCATGAGCGACGTAACTAAACAAAATGTGCTGGTGATTGATGATGAAGTGCAGATTCGTCGCCTTCTTCGCGTCACACTCGAAGGGCATGGCTTTCGTGTTTGCGAAGCTGCCACCGGCAATGAGGGATTGATTGAAGCGGCGCAAGCGCGGCCAGACGTTGTCCTGCTCGATTTGGGCCTGCCCGATCTAGACGGCGTCACGGTTCTTAAGCGACTGCGTGAGTGGAGCAAAGTTCCCGTTGTTGTGCTTTCTGTGCGAGACCGCGACGACGATAAGGTGTTGGCGTTGGACAACGGTGCAGATGATTACGTCACAAAGCCCTTCAGCACTGTCGAACTCTTGGCGCGGCTACGCGTAGCGTTACGGCACGCCCAGCCCGGATTGCATTTGACGGTTTTTCGTTCCGGAGATTTGCAGGTTGATTTGACCGCCCGAGTCGTGAAGCTGAAGGGTAAAGAAGTGAGGCTGACGGCCACGGAATATTCGCTGCTGCGCCTGTTCGTGCAACACTCCGGCAAGGTTTTAACGCACCGCCAGATTTTACGGGAGGTTTGGGGGCCGACGTACGTGGAACAGACGCATTACCTTCGCGTTTATGTCGGGCACCTACGAGAAAAGCTTGAACGTGATCCTGCGCGTCCGTCGCTGCTGGTGACCGAGCCTGGCGTCGGCCATCGTTTGATCGTCGATTAGAACGTGGCCTGACGACTGCGCGGAGCGCTTCGAGTTCGATAGCTTGAAGGTTCTGGATCTCGAACTGGTGCTTGCGGCTCCAATCGATGAGGGTGGGTTTCGTGACTTTGAGTTGTTATGATTGCGAATTGTTGATAAAACCAAAGCTGCCTACAACAGCTCAACTCCGATCCGGGTGGTGCGGGCCAATAAGCAATGAATCCAATACGTCCCTTGGGCGGGCTAATCGCTCTGCTCGTAATGTTATGCTGTGTACCGGAGACACAGGGTCAGAATCCGCCGTCGATTACAGCGCAACCGCAAAGCGCCACGGTGGTCGTGGGTTCGGCGACGAATTTGTTTGTCGAAGCCACCGGCGATGCGCTGCTGAGTTATCGATGGTATCTAGGGTCAACGGCGCTCGTCGACGACCCCGCCCACTTGACCGGCAGCACGAATCCGACGCTGGGGCTTGCGAATATCAGCACGGCTGACGCGGGTAATTATTCTGTTGTCGTTAGCGATGCGTTTGGTAATGCGACCAGCTGGGTCGCAAGTGTCACGGTGGTTTCGCTGCCTGTCATTTATACCACCAGCGATACGACAGTCGCAGTCGGCGCCACTGTGAACCTGTCTGCTGACATTTCCAGTGCTGCATCATTAACGAATCAATGGTTCTTCAACGGCGCTCCGATTGTCACAAATCAAAACCTGATCCTTCACGAATATCCGTTGGCTTCCGGCGGCATCGAAAGCGACTTGACCATTGTGAACGCGCAGATTTCGGATTCGGGTAACTACTGGGTGGTCTCGTCCAACTTAGCCGGCGGGGCGACCAGTTCGAATATCGTTTTGGTGGTAGTGCCACTGCCCGAAATTACGCAACAGCCGCAATCACAAACGGTCACAAACGGTGATGCTGTTGTGTTCAACATTGCAGCAACGGACGGTCGGCCGTTGACTTACAAATGGTATTACAACGACAACAACCATCTTCTTTCTGATGACGCCAGGCATTTTGGGACAAGCACGCCATCGTTCACGATTTCAAATACGGTGAGCTCGGACAGTGGGTTTTACTATGCAGTTATTTCTAATGGAATTGGGACAAGTTATAGCAGCAACGCTCAGTTGACGGTTCTTGTTCCTCCATCTGTCACCAAACAGCCGTTGTCGCGCTCGGTTCCGCAGGGTTTGGCGACAACATTCAGCAGCACAGGCACTGGATCCGCGCCGCTTTCCTTCCAGTGGCGTTTGAATGATGTCAACGTTTCGAGCGCGACGGCGTCGGACCTGAAGCTGA
>JAQGOW010000184.1 GCA_028293405.1 Verrucomicrobiales bacterium | reverse complement strand
ATTTCCGTGGAATACCAATATGGTTGGGGTAAAGATTTCGCCGCAAACCTTTCGTTACCTTTACCGCAACAAAACGCCTCAGTCGTCGCGAAGGCTGCAGTTACATCGAAAGCTTCAACACATTTGCTGTTTACGGCGTCGCTGAATCCCAAAAAATCTCCAAGAATGCCGAAAGGCATCGTGTGGTACTCGCACGAACCTACGTGGCAGCAGATTGTAAAGGGGCGTTTGGAACACGGGCTGAAGAATTTCTGTCTAATTCTCCGGTACGAAGACGATTTTGGAGTGAACGCCGGGCTCAAACTCGCTGCATCAAAGGCGGGCTTAGAATTGGGAGGGAGCTTCGAAGACCACCAAGCAACGGTTTGGAAGATTCAGGGCACCTTTGGTGATAGTTAGACCGCTTCTACAGATAACTTTCAATGTCGGACATCGTCCAAAAACTCCTGGAGCTTTCGCCCCATACAGTGATGAAACAACGAATACTGATTTGCATCGTCTTAGTGATGTTTGCGAGCGCGCCCGGCCAAACTTCGGCGAGCACAAATGCGCCCGCAACTACGTCTGCAACGAATGGCCCATTGCCCATCACCGTGCATCTCGATGTTCCTGGAGCGGTGTCGATCACAAACACACTCACCGTCAAACCAGACAAAGACACAGCACAGTTGTTGCAGTCGCTGGAAAAGGTAGCTGGATCGCCCGACGTGACAGTGCATCTTGACAGTGCGAGCAAAACACAGTTGCAACAATTCACATCACGCCCGTTTACTATTCGCTTGGATGACAGTGGAACGGCGCTTCTGAAGGATGCAACGGCGGATAAATGGTTTAAAAAAGACCTGTTTATCAGCTCCTTGCTCGGTGCTGCGGTCGCGATCTTCGCTGGCTGGTGTGCGCATCTCATCGGCGTTCAACACAAACGGCAAGAGGACCGCGACTTTGTTCGTAACGTTCTTAAATCAATTGAAGCTGAGTTGGAAGCGCTCGGTGAAATATTTAATCGAGGTATTGGTGGGCAGTTAAAGGAAAGCAAAGATGGAATGTTCCTCGTACGCCTGGCGCTATCACAAAACTATTTCACCGTGTTCGAGGCCAATGCACTGCACCTCGGGAAAATCGACCCGAAAACAGCCAAATCAATTATTTCTGTTTACATCACGATGAAAGCGTTGATTGAAAACTTTAGAATTAATAACGATTACATTCAAATGTACGACGCTGTAACCTTTCAATGGCGGACGACATTTGCGGTTCGTCCAGACGGATTGTTGCAAAGAGGAACCGAACTCGAGGGCCTTCTTAGAAAACAGCGTCAGTTGCTCCAGCAGTTGACTCAGGAGTTAGATCGCCAATACACCGAGTTGAAAACAATCCTTGCGAAGAAAAAGTAATGTCGGACATCGTCCAAAAACTCTGGGGATTCTGCCACACCTTGCGCCACGACGGCGTGGATTACGGCGATTACATTGAACAGCTCACTTATTTGCTGTTCCTGAAAATGGCCGAGGAACGTGGCGCGACCGTGCCGAAGTATCATAATTGGGCCAGTCTCAAAGAAAAATCCGGCACCGATTTGACCGACCACTACGCTGACATTCTCCGCAAGCTCCGCGAACAACCCGGCATCCTCGGCGACATCTTTGCGCAGGCCACGCCGCGCTTTAACAATCCCGTCAACCTCAAGCGCGTCATTGCCATGATCGACGAGGAAGATTGGTCGGCGATGGATGTGGACGTCAAAGGCGCGGCGTTTGAAGGTTTGCTCGAAAAAGCCGCCAGCGAAGGCAAAAAAGGCGCAGGCCAATACTTCACGCCGCGCCCGCTCATCCAGACAATCTGTCGCGTCATGAAACCCGATCCGCGTGGCAATCCCGATTTTCGGATGTCCGACCCCGCGTGCGGCACTGGCGGCTTTCTCGTCTGCGCATGGGAATGGCTCATTTCAAAACCCGTTTCCGGCGGCGTCTTCGATCGCTCCGATTATTTTATCCGCAAAAAAGTCTACCACGGCCAGGACCTCGTCCCACGGCCTCGTCGTTTGGCGCTGATGAATCTATTCCTGCACGGTGTCGAACCCGATATCGCGCTCGGCGATACCATTTACGAACCCGATCGCGGCGACCGTTTCGATTGCGTCCTCACTAATCCGCCGTTTGGCACGAAAGGAGCGAACCAGGCACCCGACCGCGACGACTTCACCATCGAAACCAGTAACAAGCAGCTCAACTTCGTCCAACACGTCCTCACCATTCTCAAACCCGGCGGACGCGCTGCCATGGTGCTGCCCGACAACTGCCTCTTCGAAGGCAAAGCCGGCGAAGTCTTCGAGATCCTCATGCAGGATTGCAACCTGCACACCGTTCTCCGTCTCCCTCGCGGCACCTTCACTCCCTACAGTCAGGGCGTGAAAGCAAACGTCATCTTTTTCCAGAAGGGCAAAACAACCGACGACGTCTGGATTTTCGACGCTCGTTCCAACGTTCCGGGCATCACAAAAAAAGATCGCCCGCTCACCGACGCCCACTTTGAAGAATTCGAAAAAGCCTACGGCAAAGATCCAAACGGCCTGAGCAAACGGAAAGACGGTGGCGAAACCGGCCGCTTCCGCCGCTTCCATATTTCCGACATTAAAGCACGCGGTTACAAACTCGATGTCACCTGGCTCAAAGACGACTCCCTCGAAGACAGCGACGAATTACCCGAACCACAAGACCTCGCCAGCGAAGCCATCACTGAGCTGGAATCAGTAGTAGATGATCTCCGCGAAATCATCACCCTTCTGGAAAAAGAGGAAGGAGTTGAGACATGAAACAATTCTTTGGCAAATATCGCGGAACTGTAACATCTAACCTTGATCCCTTACAACGAGGTCGCATTCTCGCCACCGTTCCGGACGTTCTTGGACAGCACGCTACCGGCTGGGCTCTGCCTTGCCTCCCATATGCGGGTAACGGAGTCGGGCTTTTTTTCGTTCCACCCATCGGAGCCCTCGTTTGGATCGAGTTCGAACGGGGTGACAGCGATTATCCAATCTGGAGTGGCTGCATTCCGGATGGTGTCTCTGTTGGGTCGCCAAACCAAAAGACTATCAAGACCCACTCTGCAACGATAATTATTGATGATACCCCGGGGGCGTC
>JAQGOW010000156.1 GCA_028293405.1 Verrucomicrobiales bacterium | reverse complement strand
CGGAACGCTCGCGCCGGACCAAATATGTTCGACAGCCGAAGCCGGTCGAACGATCGCCACAAACAAAATGCACGTGAGGAAAAATGGTTGTTTCATACAACAAAACTTTTGCACCTGCGACATAGGTTGGTTTTCGATGGGGGCGGTCGCATCGTAAAGCGGCGAAATGAATGTGCAAGAATGTAATGTCCTGTGCGCCGATGTTGAATCTCCCAACCGGTTTGTTACGCTGGCGTCGCTATGAACACGTCTTCTGTTCGCTTGTTTGCAATCATCGCTTTGGTGAGCGCTTCGACCTTCGGCCAATCCGTCACGCCACCGACAACCCTCGATCCCTCCAAACCGGAAAGCCGCCGGTTCCTTTACACCCCCAAACCATATCCCGTCGACGAACGCGGGTTCTCGCAAGTCGACGCGGCGCTCGCAAAATATTATGCGCGCGAAGAATTGGTAAAGGACGACGAAGAAGGTTCGCTCAACCCCTATGTGATGGCCGTCATCTCCGGTTATCCGCTGGACGGTTCGCTGCCGTATCATTGCAGCTGGAAAGTGCGCGAGTATGACATCTACAACGGCGTCACGCAGGACATGTGGTATAAGGGCATGGTCGTGGCCAAAGCCTATCCGGACGCTTCGCGTTGCAGTTATTGTTGCGGCTTTACCTTTGAGGTCTTCAACCGCGCGATGAAACTGCGCAATATTCAAAAGGGTTTGGACCCCGACGATTTCAACGGCATGACCTTCGGCGATCTCTTCAACGCGCTCCAATTTTGGTATATCGAGGGCAAGGGCGATTGCGAACGGCGCGCCATCGAATCCTACGGCCTCGGTTACGGCATCAGCGTGAACGATCTGGAGAAATGCCGGCCCGGCGATTTCTTGAGCTACGACACCACTGCGCCCGGCGGCCACGCCGTCATCTTCGTGGGCTGGCTGCGCGATGAGCAGAACAAGATAGTTGGCCTGAAATATTTTTCATCGAACCTCGGCGGCACAAAAGGCGTGGGCTACGGGCAGGGGAAATTCAGCGATTCCAACGGCGGCAAAGGAATCATCCGCAAATCCATGCGCATCGCGCGCGTCGGAGCGATCAAAGATTACAAACCGTTTGATCGCGCCAAGATTCCCCAACGCAACGCCTACGCGCCGACGCAGCCGAATCGAGTTGTCTATGTGCCAGCTGCGGTGACGACAAATGCAGAGAGTAAATGAGGTGAGATATTTATGGCGGAGAACGACGTG
Organism: Verrucomicrobiales bacterium; assembly: GCA_028293405.1. Taxonomy (GTDB): domain Bacteria; phylum Verrucomicrobiota; class Verrucomicrobiia; order Limisphaerales; family Palsa-1400; genus JAICXV01. The sequence goes on along the minus strand of JAQGOW010000156.1, from coordinate 5,576 downwards.
CAACACAAAATTCTGGCAAAAGCCCTTTACGAAATACGCATATTGCTAGGAACTGGAAACATGGAAAAAGATCCACCCGTACGTGCGGCAGCACGTATTGCATATGCGCTGCACAATGAGGCTCGTGCCATCCTCCAAGGCCGCACTTTTGATGTTGAGAAGGCCATTAAGAAGCTTGCAACGAGAGATGGAATATTTGATCCGGCTCTGGCCGCCAAAATTAAGAAGAGCCTAAAAGCTTCACCAAAAGCTGATTGAGTTGTCTATGTGTCGGCTAGCGCGGCGACAAATGCAGTGGTAAGATGAGGTTCATACAATGTTTGCATCCAATTATGAACAAACTTCGACAAGCCTTAGTTTGCCTTCTGATTGTTGGCGCGTTGTCAGGATGTGCAACCCCTAGAAAAAACTACCAATACCCTGTGTATTCTACGGAACGGCAGCAATGCGAGACTGATTCCAGTGAAGATGGCTGGTGGAATTTGCTGTATTACGCACTTTCGCCGCTTCAGTTGGTGAGCGCATCTAAGTGACTATCGACAGTTTGTTGCGTGCCTTGCCCGGAACCTACTTTTCCCTTGAGCGAACATTCCCATCCCGATAGCTTTTGCCCCGTCCCAAAAAGAAACCAAACTAATTGAACAGGAGCTAACGGAGGAAACGGAGAAAAGGTTCTCTGTTCTCTTAGTTTCCTCCTGTTCAAATCTTATGCATCCACTGTTTGCAAAAGCCTCTGGTTTGACTGAAACCATTATCGCTGGTGCCATTGAGGTGCATCGTGACAAAGGACCGGGCCTGATAGAATCCATATACGAGTGGTGTTTGCTGAAGGAATTGGGCCTGCGCGGACTCGCTGTGTCAGCCAGAAGGTGGTGGTGATCGATTACAAGGGATTCACTCGCGAAGAACCGTTGCGCTTCGATGTTTCGGTCGAGGGCTGCGTGTTGGTGGAAGCAAAGGCTGTGGAAAAGATTCTTCCGATTCATAAAGCGCAACTCTTTAGCTACATGAAATTGCTCAACGTGCCCGTCGGGCTGCTCATCAATTTCCATGAATTGAAAGTAACAGATGGAGTGAGTCGGCTGATTCTTGCAGGTGCGAATTCATGAAACACGAGTTGAACAGGAGGCACGGAGGAAACAGAGATGATTTTTCTCCGTTCTCTCTGCGAGCTCCTGTTCAAATTCTTAGAGTGGTTCCGCGTCCGCGCCATCGGCGGCGCCGGCCCCGGCCCCTGGAGCGACCCGGCCACGAAGATGGTCCCGTGAAGAAAGCTTCAACGAACAGCGGGTTGGTGTTATACAACCCGCTGTTCGAAGTTAATCGCCTGGCTGCCAGAACATGATCACAAAAAGAGACATTTTAATTCTGTTATGTCCAAGTCTTGTTTTCGCAACGATCGTCGTCCTTGCCTTGGTTTCTTCACGTGGAATGAGATTCGACGAAGGTGCTCAACGAGAGAGTCAGCAGAAATTTGAGACATTCACGCGCAAAGTTGAGGCAGGAGAATGGCAACTTACTCAGAGCCAAATGCTGAATGGCATGCGCCTCACACGTGCCGCCGCTGAATCAGACCGTAAAGTCACATCAAAGATGGCTGATTTGATGGGCGACTTCGCTTGGATAGCGGTCGGCGGCATGGCTTTGCAGGTCGTCGCGATATGGGCCGTTAAAAGGCCGCGCGAAGGTGGTTGAAGTTTAACCCCGCGAGTTGAAAACATCATCAAATAAAATATGAACAAATTGCTCTGCCTCATTGGGGCACTCTCAATATCAATCGCCAACGCCGCCACCAACGCTCCCGCCAAACCGGAGCAGGATTTGGGCGCGATTTTCAAGATGCATTGGGACAATCGCGTCCGCTCATTCAAAGAGCAGAACCTCACCTTGCAAAACGTCGTGTTGCTCGGCGACAGCATCACCGAGGGATTTGACCTCACGAAATATCTACCCGGCCGGCGCGTGCTCAATCGCGGCATCGGCGCCGACGTCATCGGCAACGACATGCCTACGAACGACAATCGCGGCATATTGCAGCGGTTGGACAATTCCGTTTTCGACTGCGCCGCCACCGACGTTTTCATTCTGATCGGCATTAACGACCTCGGTTCGGGACGCAAGGTTGAGAAGATGGAAGCAGGCTACCGCGAGTTGCTCAAGCGATTGCGGGCGAAGCGACCGGATCTGCGGATTCACGTCCAAGCAGTCCTGCCCACACGCGGCAAATACGAGAAACACAACGCGCCCGTGCGCGACTTCAACGAGCGTTTGAAAAAACTCGCGACCGAGTTCGGATGTTCGTTCATCGATTTGCATGCGCTCATGAGCGATGACAAAGGCGAATTGAAAGCGGAGTTCACCAGGGACGGCTTGCATCTCACCGAACCCGCCTACCTCATCTGGCGCGAACAAATTCTGAAAGCGATGAATTGGAATTAGCGTGTTTAGCACCGCTGCCGACTTGCTGCTTGAACTTTGCCGTACCCGGTTCCACCATCCGGCCAGCCAATTTCTATTACTATGAAAAAAATCCTATTGTTCGCCTCCATGTTCTGCGCCCTGTTGATTTCCGTCAACGCCGCCGAAACTGTCACTCTCAACAACGTCCACCTCTGCTGCGATAAATGCGTCAAAGGCGTCGACACCGCAGTCGGGCATGTTTCCGGAGCCAGCGCCGTATCCGACAAAGCCGCCAGCACCGTCACCCTCACCGCCGCTGACAAAGCCACCCTCCAAAAAGCCGTCAACGCCATCACCAAAGCCGGCTACTTCGGCGAATCCAGCGACGCCTCCGTCAAGGTCTCGTCCAAGACCGGCGCGAAAGATGCCAAAGTTCAATCGATGAAGGTTTCGGGTGTCCACCTTTGCTGCGCCAAATGCGTCAAAGCCGTCAACGCCGCCGTTTCAAAAGCCCCCGGAGTCACCGGCAACACCGCTTCCAAAGACGCCTCGTCGTTTGAAGTCACCGGCGATTTCAGCCCCAAAGACGTCTTCGCCGAACTGAACAAAGCCGGCCTCACCGGTAAAGTCGCGAAGTAAGCGGGTAATCAATAATCAGATTTCAGCCACCGAGCCACCGACACCTACGTCGGTGGCTCGCTTTTGGTCGTAAGCAAAAGTGAGGCTGAAGTAGTGTCGAACAAATCGAATGGTCTTCACCCTTCGGCCAAACTCCACTTGCATTTCTCTCGGCGTTCGTCATTATCGCCGCGTCCCCCGTTCAAACGCGTCAAATACACAACTGCATATGAACTGTACCCTGAAACCGACCCCATCCCGCCGTTTTACACAAAAATCGGCATTAACAATCGCGCTGATTCTCGGCATCGCCGCCCAGCAATCCAACGCCCGTCCACTCGGCATCGACGTGTCGAGCTATCAAGGCTCTGGCGTCAACTGGTCCAGCGTCAAAAGCGCCGGTCGCAGCTTTGCCTGGGCCAAAGCCACCGAAGGCATGACCATCAACGACTCCACTTTCGCCGGTAACGAAAGCCGCGCCAAAGCTGCCGGTGTGATCATGGGTGCATATCACTTTGCTCACCCCGAATCCAACGGTGCCGGCTCCGAAGAAAACCATTTCTGGAGCGTCGCAGGCCCTTACATCAAAGCCGATGGAAAAACCTTGATGCCAATGCTCGACTTCGAGGTCTTTAGCGGCCATGTCGGAGCGACCAGCTATTCCGATTGGGCCAATCAATTCAATAACGCGCTCGTCGCCGATGCCAGAGCGGCGAACGTAAAAATCACACCGTTCCTTTACACCAGCTCCTGCCACGCCTGTAACTTCAACGGCTCCGTCGCTGGATGGAACGCCGACCTCGCCAACTACAACGGCGAAAGTTCCCAAACCGGCTCGCCGTGGAACGTCTGCACCAGTTGCGAAGTCTGGGGTTCGGGCGTCTGGGACGCCTGGCAATACACCGATTCCGCTTCCGTCTCCGGCGTTTCCGGCGGCGTCGATGCCGACGTCATCAACGGCTCCGTTAGCACCTACACCGCAACAACCGACGCCACATGGCATTCGTGGTCAAGCCTGGGCGGCGGTTTCTCCGCTAACATCGCTTCCTGTTCCTGGGGGACAGACCGTATTGACCTGATCGGCGTCAGCCCCGGCGGCAGCCTCTATCACAAATATTGGAACGGCAGCTCCTGGAATCCGAGCGGAACGAGTTGGGAACTTCTCCCGTTCGGTTCTGGTTGGCACGGCGACGTCGGCGCAGTTTCATGGGGCTCCGGCCGCATCGACTTCTTCGTCCAGGGCGCAGACAACCATTGCTATCACGGCTGGTATGTCAGTGGCAGCGGATGGGGTGGCATGGAAGATCGTGGCGGCATCTTCGCTAACACCATCGGCTTCGGGGCGGCCTCATGGGCCTCCGGTCGGCTCGACGTCTTCGGGGTCGGCAGCAACAGCAACCTTTACCATATGTATTACAGCAGCGGCTGGTCCGGTTGGGAAAACCTCGGCGGCATCGTCAGCCAAACACCCGCGGCAGTTTCCTGGGGCGCAAATCGCGTGGACACCTTCGTCATCAACACATCCAACCATTGCGAACATAAATGGTGGGACGGCGTCCAATGGAGCACCTACGAAGATCTTGGCGGCACCTTTGCTGAATACGGCCTGGGCGCATCTTCAATGTCCTACCGCGAGATCGATGTGTTCGGCGTCGGCGTAGATTCCGCAAGCTCAGTTTACGACCTACGCTACAATGGCGGTTGGGGCAGTTGGGCCAATCGTGGCGCCAGCGGCACCTCGACCCCGAGTGCGACCTCATGGGCCGCAGGTCGCATCGACACCTTCGTGCGCGGCACCGACAACGCCTGCTGGCACAACTATTTCAATTAATAGATTCGAACCACAACGCCGCGGCCCCTCAGCAAAGGTCGCGGCGTTTTTATGCAAATTCAATCCATGCAACGCAACTCTAACATCGCTGCTTTTCTCGGGCTGATCCTGTTTCTGACCGCTTCCGGTTGTTCCAGTTTCCACAAGAACTGGCGCGCCGCCGCGCTTCAGACTCCGACTGACGACATCTCAGGCCGCTGGACGGGAACATGGAAAAGCGACTCCAACGGACACAACGACAAACTCCGCTGCATCATTTCCAAAATCGACGAGCAACATTACAGCGCTCAGTTCCACGCCAAATACAAAAAGATTTTAAGCTTCAGCTACACCGTTTCGCTCATTGCCACCAATGACGCGTCAGGCCGGCACAATTTCAAAGGCGAAGCCGATCTCGGCAAACTTGCCGGCGGCCGTTACACCTACGAAGGATTTGCCACCCCGACCAATTTCTTTTCGCGCTACAATTCGAAATACGACCACGGCATCTTCGAACTGTCGCGCATCCAGGAATAGTAACTTACGGTCGGTGCTCGCACGCGTAGATGCTTCGCCTCCTTCGCGCGAAACTAAATGCAACCAAACCGGTTCGGCTTCAATAGTTGACAAGCCGCTACTTCACTCTATAATCATCGAGCCGGTTTGGGCCGGCCCTGGGAAATCTGGCGTTTTTGAACAAAACGCAAACCCACGACGTTCTTTAACATCTTTAAAAAGTAGCCCCGTT
>JAQGOW010000153.1 GCA_028293405.1 Verrucomicrobiales bacterium | reverse complement strand
GCGGTGATCCAGCGGCTTTGAGTACCGAAGAAGTCATCGTCGCATATCCGTTTGTTGAAGCGATCGCCGTGCAACGCCTCGCTCACGAGCTCTACGACAACAAGGTCCCGCTCATCCCGCGCATCATGACGGAGTGGGCCCACAGTCGCACGGGCATGGACCTTCATCCGGGCGCAAAAATCGGCACACACTTTTTCATCGATCACGGCACGGGCGCGGTCATCGGTGAAACTTCGGTTATCGGCAACAACGTGAAAATGTATCAAGGCGTCGGCCTCGTCGCTCGCTCGCTTTCCGGTGGTCAAGCTCTCCGAGGCCAGAAGCGCCATCCAACGATCGAAGACCGTGTGACGATTTACGCCAATGCCACAATCGTGGGCGGCGACACGACCGTCGGCGCCGGCAGCACCATTGGCGCGAGCGTGTTCCTCACCCAGAGCGTTCCGGCGAATTCCTTGGTCACCTACGAGAACGTCGACGTGAAGGTCACCGCAAAAAAGGAAAAGTCCGCAGCCGATTTCCAGATTTAATTCTAACGACGGCGCAACTCACCGCGAGAATTGGTGTTTGGTTGACATGTGAAAGACACGTGCAAACATCGTGTCACCTTTTCCGTCCGGGAGACACTTATAGATATGAAAAACCAAACCCAACGTGCAGCGCTGGCTGTGCTCGTCTGTTTGCTTGCAGTCAGTTGTTCCAAATCGAAACAGGCCGACAGCAAATCGCAAAGTAAGAATTCAAATTCTTCCGAACCCGCCGTCGAGCTCAAGGTGAAATGGACGTTAGGCAAAAAAAATGTTCAGCGGATGGCCATTGTTTCAAAAGTTGACATGGGATCTGGACGGCAACAGGCGACCGACATGTCATGGGATTATTCACTCAATACTTCGAAACAACTGGATACGGGCGGACACGAGGTCGAATTGGAATTCCTCACCACAAAGATGGAAGCCAAAGCGGGGGACCGTGTTTATATGTCCTTCGACTCTGCGCACGATGATGGCAAAGACAAAAAAGACCCGATCACCCCGGCGTTACGAAAAATGGTGGGCGGCAAACTGCGTTACATTTTAAACGCGGATAATAAGGTCGAGCGACTGGACGGCTACGATGATTTCATGGTGCGCATCGCGCGCGGCAGCAAAAATTCGGAGGTGCTGAAAGGGATGTTCAGCCAAGACACGCTTAAGCACCTTTGCGGCTGGACCGATGTTTTGCCCGACCATCCGGTTCGCCCTGGTGATACATGGAAATACGCGATGAACATGAATCTTTACGGAATGGCGAACATGACGATCGATGGAAAATTTACGTTCATCAACTGGGAAGATCACGGCGGCCACAAGTGCGTCAAACTGGATTTCGACGGAACCATCTCAGGCAAGGGCGGCGGTGCGGCACCGTTTACTATCGAAAAAGGAAGAATGCATGGCAGCTCGTGGTTTGATCCGGAACAAGGCGTCGGCATTGCTTCGGACAACGATCAGACGATGACCATCAACGTGAAACAGCGCGGCAATTCAATGTCTCAACAGATCATCCAGAACGTAACGACGACCCTCGTTGAGTAGATAAGAACTTCGGTTTGTTAGTTCGATACACGCAAGAGCACGACGCCGTGTTTTGGAACAATGGTGTCGAACTGTTTCATTTTCCCGAGGTCTTTTTGCCGCCAGACGTCGCGAACGTGTTGTTTGCTTTTGAATCCTAGCGCTGACCAGTTCGCGGTCATGGAGGTTTGCTCTTCGCTGGCGTTACACAAGCCGATAGCCTGCCCGCCGTCTTCGAGATTTTTCACCATAATGAATGTTGTGGGTGTGAGCCGTAGCACATTAGCACCTTCGCCGAGCGCGTCCTGATTGATGTCGATGACCTCGGGATTGCAGAGGACGTTCAAAGTGAAGTCGTCGAGCTTCGTCATATCACCGCTGTAGAAAAGTGGCGAAGCCATCAAGCTCCAGAGCGACATGAACGAGTATTGCTCCGTCGGCGTGAAAGGGCAGGGCGCAGGCAGGCCGCCGCCACGCGCATTGCCGATGTAGCCGATCTGAATGTAGTCGGGATCATTCCACCCGCCGGGTTTTTGAAAGGCGCGATGCTCTGAATTCTTTAGAGCAACGGCGAAAATCTTGCTCAGCTCAAAACCAAGGTCGCCAGAGGTGCGCCAGGATTGTCCGCCAACTTCAGTGCCCCATTCCCAAACGTTGCCCATGCCGTATTGGCAAAGGTTATAAAGGATGTCGCGGTTCTGTTGTTGAAGGAGTGCGCCCATTGTCGCGTACGGTTTTTTCAACTCAGGCAATGGCGCCGTTCTCGGTGTGATGTGGCCGTAACTGCACCAATCGTATTTCAAAAAATCAAATCCCCAATCCGCGAACTGCTTCGCATCCTGAGCTTCATGTTCGTACGCGCCTCCACAATGCGTACACGTGAGCGGCCCGGGCGAGGTGTAGAGTCCTGCCTTCAATCCTTTGCTGTGGATGTAGTCGGCGAGTCCTTTCATGTCTGGAAAATGTTTGGTCGGCATGATGGTCCCGTGATCGTCGCGGAACGGGCCTATGCGTTGTGGATCGTTGCCTACGTCCGTATTCATCCAGCAGTCGTCAACGTTGACGTATTGGTACCCGACATCAGCCATCCCGGTGGAAATCATTATGTCCGCAGCCTCGCGCATCATTTTGTCGGTGATTCGACTATAATGCGCATACCAACTGTTCCAGCCCATTGAGGGCGTGAGTGAAAGTGTATCGCCGCTGACCAGGCGAAAAGTGCGTTGGGACGAACCGTGTTTGTTCTTGGCCTTGAATCGCAGATTGTAAGTGCCACGACCCGGCGTCGTTCCGGAAATGATGCCGGTGTCCGGATCCAATTGCAGAGTGTTGGGAAGGTTTTTAACGGAAAACTTCATCGGACGCTCGCCTTGCGCGGGGATGCGATAAAGGAATGGATGTCCGGGCCGCGCGCCGTAGATCGTGGGGCCATTGACGCGCGGCGCTGGTTGCGGCTTGGGTGTGAGAATCTGTGAGTCAGCTTTGGAGGTCAAACAAGTGGCAGCGAACACCGCGAACAACAAGCGTCGACAAGCGTACATATGGCCATATTGCCTGTTGTCGAGAACGGCGCTTTGATCCACATCAACGTGCTCCGTTTCTGAACGCAATCGCGGCAGGCAGCATGGTGTTGCCTGCCGCGAATCTACGCAGTTTACGGCTCGAATTTGCGGCTGCGGACCATCTGGTCTAAGGACAGCGCTGGAACAAACTTGCGGTCGCGATAAACGTCTTGCAAATCATCCTCGCTGAACTGGACGATTTGAGACGACGGCAAGGCGTTACCATTTCCGGCTTTCCAGGCGGCGGTCCAAAGCGCGGCGAGCACCTGTACGCTTTGAGCCAAGGAGGTGATGGTGGGTTTGCGAATGGCGTCGTTTTTCCAGAGCGCCTCCGCGCGTTTTTTCGCTGAGAGATCCGGATCGTCGGCATCGATGATTTTCTGAGGCGAAAGTCGCTGCTGAGCCTCCCACATCAATTTGATCACGGCCGTTGCGGCGTCGTGCCCCGACTGAATAGACCCTGTGAACTGGCCTAGATTCATGATGTGATCGTCGACGTCTGCCAACGCGGTTGCGGCATCGATTTCCAACATGGTTTCTTCGTAGATGCCGTGAATCTTCGCTGGTGCGCTGTGTTTGAACTCGTCAAACGCGTCGCTGTCGCGGCGGACGGGGTAATGTCTTCCGTCCACTTTCAACATCGGCGGCATTCCATGGTGCATGAATGAACAATGCAGCGGTTGCGAAGCATCGCCGACGTAGTGGGCCATCACGCCACCCACAGCAACAAACCGCAGGACATCTTTGGCCTTTAGCGAGGCAACCATTGCATCCCACAATTG
>JAQGOW010000117.1 GCA_028293405.1 Verrucomicrobiales bacterium | reverse complement strand
GCGACAATCTTTACCTTATGCTTGTTTTCCGCCGCGCGCCAAGCCGGTTAAACCGATCAGTGTTGCAACAATGCCGCCGATGAGCATCCAGACTGCTTTGTCGGTCGGCGAACCGGTAAAGAACCGCGACACATCGGAGTTGAAAGAGTTCGTAGCGTTGACGCCCACGACAATGAGGACAATTCCGCCGGCGAGGATTGCCATAGATATTAATTTATTCATACGAGAGTTCGACTTTGAAAATTTGTTGGGTCTGTTGGGTTTGAACTAGAGGAGTCGTTTATTGCCCGAGATAAGATTGACGAGGATCAGGATGACCGCAATCACGAGTAAAATGTGAATAAAGGAACCAATGGTGTAGCCGGTAACGAGACCGAGGAGCCAAAGGATGATCAAGACGACGGCAATGGTGTATAACATAGATTTGTTTTGGTTAATTTTATGCCCGTCGGCCGGCGCCCTCGCGCCAGCCAACAGTCACGGGTTGGTTAGTTGTTTGATGCAGATTTTGCTTCGACGGTCATGTTATTGACCACGCTGGTGACACCGTCAATATCGGCGACGAGCTTGGTCACGAGAGCTTTCTCAGCATCGTTTTTGGCGACGCCGGTCAAGGTAACTGCTCCGTCAGTGGTGGAGACCTTTGTCTTCATTGCGCTGGTGGAACGATGGGACATCAAGGTCGATTTGACCTGGGCGGTGATCGAAGCGTCGTCGATTTTTTCGCCGACGGTTTCAGAGGGTTTAGCCGGGGTCGCCGCCACAGTCATCTGGTTGTCGACGTCTTTGACGTTGTCGATGTCTTTGGCGTATTCAGTGGTCAATTCTTTTTGAGCCATGTTGGAAGCTTCACCTTTCAAAGTGACGACGCCGTCTTTGGTCGAAACTGAAGTTCCGCTGGAGCTGACGTTGCGATGGAACAGGAGCGCGGATTTCACTTTTGTCGTGATCCATGAATCAGAATGTTCAGGTGCATTTTCACCTTTGACCTTGATGCGGTTGTTCACGCTGATGACGCCGGGGAGGCTTTCAACGGTGTTCTCGGCCAGCGTCTTGTGGGAAGCATCGGAGACCGAACCGCTCAACGTGACCGCGCCATCCTTGGACTTGGTTTTGATTGAGTCGTCTTTCAGATACGTTTTGAAGACGTAGGAGGATTTTGCCGACGACACAATGCGGTCATCAGTTTCGTTCGCGCGCACCGAAGTGTTAGCGAGTAAGAGTGAGCTCGTCGCTGCAATCAGCGCGAGTGGGAGTGATGATTTGATTTTCATTAGAATTTTAGTTTGTTGCTTCGTTGTCGCTGAAATGAATCAGCGGTTGTGAGGGGTTTATTATTTCGCAGGCGTCGAAATCGCGTTCATCTGCAACGTAACCGCGGTCTGAGCGAGTGCTCGGCCAGTCAACGTCGCGTGTGTGTTCATCGCGATCAACGTTTTGCACAAGATGACGCCTTTGAAGTCTGCCGTCGTTCCGAGCGTTGTTCCGCCAGCGACCTGCCAGAAGATATTCTTGGCTTGGGCACCACCGGTTAGCGTAACAGTGACGCTGTCACCCACCGTGAGGTCTTGAGCTATCTGGAAAATCCAGACGTCGTTTTTACCACCCGAGAGGGTGACGTCAGTGTTGATTTGCACGCCAGTTCCCCATTTGTAGAGGCCGGGAACAAGGGTCAAACCGCTGATATTGCCTGCGCCGACTTCAGTGAAGTCGGGGAGTTGTCGTCCAGCGGCGTCGGAATATGCGGTCTGCATGTCGCCAATAGCCGAGGTCAATAAGGATGGCGCTACCGTCCTGCAGGCCGGACCGGCTGCATCGACTGTGTAGATTCTGCCGCTAACTTCCGGACAGGTGAGGCCAATGGCCGCGCCTGTGATCGGGCTCGTGCCGATGTTGCCAAAAATCGCGGATGAAGCGACGTCAGTAATTCCTGATTTCGAGAGAACAGCGAAGTTATCCGCCGAACCGAGTTGAACGGGCGTCAACTTCGTTGTTGGTGGAGGCCGGTGCGGTGCCGCAACTCCCAAAAGCGGGCTGCAAATCAGCGCGACGAGAGCAGCAGCCACCGCTATTCGCATAGAGCGCTGCTTCTTTGATGCTGCGACGTTGTTTGAAATTTTTGAAGTGATGGTCATTAAATTTACTTTCAGTTGATTTGTCGTGATATTGGAATCTCTAATACGAAGCTACGTTATGTCGGGGACTCTCTTCCGACTATGGGGTGTAACCCGACTGCCGTTTTGGCGAGGCCTGCTCGGCATCTCTCGACTGGACTTAGTCCGGCGACTGATTCGGTGAACGAAGCTTGTTCAACGATTTCTTTTCTGACGTTTCAATTTCCAATGGATGATCGGACGGCGGGTTGGTTCGGTTAACATATTTTCGCACCAGCCAATTGTGTTGCGCGGCTTCGGTCAAACGTTGGAACTCGCGCATCGAGGTGTGTGATTGCTGGATTAGTGCCGCCAGTTTTTTCGCACCGTCTGCGACGGAATCAGAAATTTCTGGCAAGCGCCCTGTCCCCTTCTCAACATTTTGCACCGCGACATTCAGGTTTGTCAGCATGCCTTGAATTTCAGTCATGGTGGCGTTGGCGCGGGCGAGCAGAGCCTGCGCGTTGTCCACGACTGCGGTGTCCGTCATCAATTTGCCAACGGTGCCTTTGCCCGCTTCGACCCCAGCAGCCAAATTCTCCATGCGGACAGTGAGTTGATCGAGGTGCTTGCGAGTTTCGACGAGGTCGCCGCCGAGTTTCGTCCACGTATCGAGGCCAGTGCTGGTTTTTTTCAAGACGAGCAAAGTTTCACGACGGATTTCTTCAATCGCCGATTCAAGGGCGTTTTGGAATTGTTGATTGCAAATGATCGAGGCGTCCACTTCGGGCAACGGAGCGCCAACGCCACGGGTGATTTCAAAATACGAATCACCGGCGACACCGAATTTCTTTTTCACTACTGCGGATGAATCGGCGCGAACGAAACGGAAAAAATCATGGCGAATGTGTGTCTGCGCTTCCATCCGGCCGGTCGGCGCGACGATGACATAGGAAACGGAGCCGACGAGAGTGCCGAGAAAGTAAACTTCCGAACCCTGCCGAATTCCGGCAGCGCCATCTTCAGGAAGAACAATGCGCAAGGTGACGTTGCTCTGGAACCAGCGTTGGCTGCGGTCGGCCCAAACGATGGCGGCGATCAGCACGGCAACAATGGCGAGGACGAACACGCCAGTGATTTCATTGACGCGGCGAAATTTGAAGTGTTCCTTTTTCAGTTGGTCGCGGCGCAAAGGGTCCAGGATGTCAGGCGCTTCGTTCATAATCAGAGATAAGTCAGAACCGATACTGCCGCGGAGATGACGAACAGCCCGGCCATCGACCAGGTCAGTGCTCGTTGGGTTGCTTGCGGTATTTCCGTGTCGGACCCGCGCACCCCCAGGCCGCCAATGCAACAACAGGCGCTCGCAACAAGCGCGGGCAGAATACTTTTAACCAAGATGTCCACCACGTCTTTGAACTGGAGGGCTCTCGCTACGCTGTCGACGAACAGAAACAAATCGCGGCTGCCTTTACCCATCCATGCCGCGAACAAATAGCCGCTCGCGAACGCGACGATGATGAAGACGATCGTGAGGCAAAACGTGGAGACGGCCATGCCCAGCACCCGCGGCACCACCATGTGCAGGAAGGGGTCGCACCGTTGTTTTTCGAGCGCGCGCACTTGCCCGTTGATTTGGAGGACGCCTAATTCGGTCGTCATCGCGCTGCCGCTTCGGACAATGACGATGAGATTAATCAGCACCGGACCGAGTTCGCGGGCAATAACGGTCACCAGCAGCGGTCCGACCATTTGCGATTGTCCAGCCATGCCGCTCCAAAAGGAAAGTTGGACGACTACTGAAATGCCTACAAACACCGCCGCCACACCGACAAACCAAAGCGGTTCGATCCCGATGTACAGCACTTGCATGGCGAACGCTTTCCGAACCGCCGCCACCCAATATCGCGGCCGAATGGAAACTAAAAGGACAGTTCCGACAACGGCCGCAATGTGCCGTAACTGATCCCACAGGCCCCACACTCCGGCGCCCAACCTGGCGAGCACGTTAGTGGATGGAGATGGAGACATAGCTCCCCCATTTATAACGTTGCAGGGCGTTCAGCGGCATGGGGTGTTTTCCCCATACAGCGGCTATTTCTTATCCGAAATCGGTTCGACTGGTGCAGGCACGACGACAGGTGTTTCCACTGCAGGTTGGAATTTTTTGCCGTTCTTCTGCTGGACGCGTTTAACCGCGTTGGTGTTTTGTTTGCCGTGCGGTTGCTGCAGTGCCTGGGTCGGCTGAGTGAGGACACCCCCGTGCAAAGTGGGCGCGGGTACTTGGGCGCGCGGCGACACGGGTCTAAGGGCTGCAGCTTCGGCGGTTTTGCGTTGCGCTTCCTTCGCGTCGAGACGTGCTTGTTGTTGTGCTTTTACGGCGGCTTCCCGGGCCTGCTTTTGAGATTCGGCCACGGCTACTCGTTTGGCTTCGGCTGCGCTGCGTTGCGCTTCAAGCTGGGCTGCTTTCTCGAGAGTTGCTTGTTGCTGCGCTTTGGCGGCGGCGTCCCTCGTCTGCTTTTGAGATTCGGCTAACGCTGCTCGCTTGGTTTCGGCGACGTTGCGTTGCAGTTGTTCCTGGGCACGCGCCTCGGCCTCATTCGCGCGACGTTGCGCGTCCACAGCGGTCGTGGTTGGCTGCGGCTGACTTTGAGCGCGAAAGGGTGGTGGAACGTTCTTTTGGATTTTTTCGTGAGCTACCGGCGGTGCCGCTTTTCGGACGACAACGGCGGCTTCTTGTTTTTGGCGCAATTCACGAACTGGAACCGAACGCACTTTCTTGCCGCTGGCCTGTTCGATGATTTGCGTGCGCGGCCCTTCGTTGATGACAGTGTTGTTCACGATTTTGACGTTCGTGATGTTCACGGTCTTGTTGATGATGGTCGTGTTATTGATCACCATCGTCGTGGGACGAACAGGCTGCATAAAGTGACGCGGTTCGACGAACACGTACGCTTGCGGTGCGATGACTGCGACATTCACTACCGCCGCGCCGCCTGAAAATCTGACGTTCGGCTGCAAAGGGGCCCAACCGACATAACCACCACCTTCGTGCCACGACACCCACGCGGGCGACCATTGTGTTTGCGGCACCCAATACCAGCCAAATTGCGGGCTGAGGTCCCAGCGGCCATAGTGATATGTCGCCCAGGCCCATGGCTCGTCGCTCTGCCAATACCAACCGGCGTCGGTTCGCTCCCAATTGCCGTTGCAATACGGACGCCAATTGCGATCCACGTTTCGCGGAATCCAACAACGTCCGTAACCGGGAACAACTTCCCAGGTGCCGTATGGGGTCAACGGTTCATAAAAGTCGTCTTCGCTTTGAATAACTACACCGACCGAGACAGTCGGCGGCGCAACCACGATTGGAGCAGGCCGTTCATACACCGGTTCGGGTGGTGCAACGTACACTGGTTGTGGTGCCGGGACGTAAACTTCGCGCGATTGCGGTCGTTCGACGTAGGTGGTGCATGCGGTGAGAGCGCCGCATGTGGCTATCGCTATCGTTCCGGCGAGGCGTTGAAATTTTTTCATAGATACTCTTTTACAGTTTTGACAAGGCATGCTCAGCGGGTACTAGGCTGTCAGTCATCGTTACGAGTGCTTGGTTTTGTTGGCGCACCGAACCTAATCCGGGCGGATGTGGCAAACCGCCGGGCGAAACGCATCCGGGCGGTCCCATCAAAAACCAACAGGCCAAACTTAAACCTACCCAAACTTAAACCTACTGACGCACCGACCCGTTTAGGCTTTGCCATGATATGCTGACTTCGTGACGGTTGTTTGTCCATAAAAGTTGATTGCATAGAGTTAGGGGTTTCTGCCGTGTTCTTTTTCAGAACCGTGCTTTGATTCTTGTCTTTCGCTTGCGGCGGGTTGTTCGTGCGCGCGCTGCTGTTCATGCGCAGGTTGCCTTTGTTGTTTGACCGGCTTTGATTGTTTTTCGAGACGTGTATCGCCCCTGCTTCCGTCCTGTTCTTTCGTCGTCGCGGGATGGGTAACGCCGGATCTAGCTTCACCGCGATTCGAATCCGACTTCGTCTTTCCACCCGAAGCGCCGAAGCCACGCTTAGCCACTGGCGCTTCCTCCCTTTGACGCAATTCGTGAACAGCGACGGGGTGGACCCGGCGACCGCTGGCCTTTTCGATCACTGCCGTCGCCGGACCACCGTTGATGACGGTGTTGTTGACGATCTTGGTGTTCGAGATAATGACCGTTTTGTTAATGATCGTAGTCGTATTCACAACGACGGTAGTGGAGCGGACCGGCTCCAGAAAACGGCCAGGTTGCACAAAGACGTAGGCACGAGATGGGAGTCGGCTTTGATTGAATCCCACATAACCATGGACCGAAATGCTCACCCGTGGTTGCAAGGGCGCCCAACCGATGTAACCGCCGCCTTCATGCCACGATACCCAAGCCGGTGCCCACTGAACTTGCGGCACCCAATACCAGCCGAAATCATCGGTGTAATCCCAGCGTCCGTAGTGGTACGTCGCCCAAGCCCACGGTTCATCGCTGACCCAGTACCAGCCAGCATCAGTGCGTTCCCAATTGCCGTTGCAATAAGGGCGCCAATCACGGGCGACGTGAGCAGGCCGCCAGCAACGGCCGTACGAGCCGACGACGACCCATTCTCCCTGAGGCGCGAGCGGTTCGTAGAAATCACTCTCGGCGCGAATTTCGATGGAAGGAAGCGCGACGTGTACCGATGGTGCTGTAACTTCGATGGTGGGTTGGCCGTAAGCGGTGTAGCTCAGCAGCGCGCTGCAAAGCGCTATCGCAATTTTGCCTGCGGAGCATGTTGTCTTTTTCATATAAATGTTTTTGGCTGATAAAATTAATTTTTCGCGGACTCTTGCTCGATCAATGAGTGCAGTTCGTCAAAATCGATGAGCGATTTCACTGCTTCAGGCGTGCTGACAGAGAATGTTTTGCCATCCTTGGCGTCGTATCGCATCCCGGGCGCGATGACGGTGACGCCCGTTTCGCGAATGACTTTCAGCGGCGCAGTGGATTTTTTCTCAGTCACGTGGGTGCCGTCAGCCGTGACGATGTATCTTCCCTCGGCGCCGCCGCCTTCGACCACTGAGCGTCCGGCGGCGTTCCTGATCTCGAACGTGCAACCGGGCACCAGAGAACGTACCACCGTAAATATTCTGCCTGCGCGGAGGTCAAGAAGAGTCTCCATTTGCGGCGTTCCTTCTTTCATGTGTCGCTCCAATTTTTCAAGCTTCACCTCAGTGCCTTCCTGCAACCGGACGCTGGTGCCGATTCTTCGGAAAAACATGTCCAGTCGGGAATTAGCAGCGGTCCGCAAGGTGACACCTTCTGTAAAAACCTCGCCGGCTTTCGCGGCTTGAAAATGGGTGCCGTCTTCAGACCATTCACAGGTCCCGTTCACGCGAACCACGATGGCTTGAGGCGCGGTAGACGTGTTCATTATTTTAACAGTAGTCGCGGGCTTTGATGGTTCGCGTATTTCCACTTGAGCGAAGAGAGCAACGTTGAGCAGGTAGATAGCCACTACGCCGAACCGAGTGAAGATATATTTGTTTTTCATAAACCAGTGTCTTTTGTGTGATACCGCAGGCGGGACTCCCGCTTAGATGAGAGAGTAGTTGGTAGACTCCAGATGCCCAATGGGGTGTAACCCTTACTGCAGTTAAGTAGACAGTAGCTTTGCAGCACCGCGCGTGCGCAGGAATGGCTGCGCTAGCGTCGGCCGGATTGCGTCCGCGAACTATTCATGGTCTTGGCCTGGCGCGTGCCGCGGTCTTCACGGGTGTCGCGCGATTTGGAAAAGGTATTGTCGCGTTTTGCTTTGCCAGGCATGACGGCCTTCGTGTTCGTGCGCTGGCGAATGTAATGCAGGGCCTGGGCGAAAACTGGCACTTCCGTCTTCTTGGGAGATTTCATAATGTGTGATCAGGAAAATAATGCCGGTTGATTCGGTTTGGCGTCGGCGATCAGCTCGGCTTCCGCGGACAGCCAATGATCCATTTCCCGGCCTTGCGGCGAACCCTGATTCAAATAGATGAAGTACGCTTTTCTGGACACTTCTTCTACCGTCGTCACGTGCGGGCTGGCACTGGTTGTTGGGTCGGCAATCGCCGCTGAGCGTGCGGTGCTGACTGGTTTTTGGAACTGATCCTGATTTTTTCTGTGTTTCATATTTTTGATAAGGCCTGCACTGCTGCGTTTTCCCGGAATTTTTGGACCGCCAGGGCGTCGTTCCTCGGCGTGCTTTGAATTGCAAAAGTGACCTCAAGCGCGCGACGTTGTTTCAACAGAGGCGCGCCTGAGTGTTTTGTCTTTTGAGCTTAAGTGCTCATGATTTTGCGGCCAGCGGGACGGTTTTTGACCGGGCCTTTTCCGCCGGGACTTTTAGTGGCGCGTTTCTTTGCAGCAGTCATTCGACCGCCTCTACTTTTCTTTGCCATAAATGCATTCACCTCCTTCGATTCTAAATTGTGCTCAGCTTATGGGGCGATTTTGTCGCTGATCCATTGGCGAGATTGTTGGAAGCCTTCTTTCAGCGAAGCGTAGGCTTTGCTGGTGCCGGCTTTGACGGAATCCCAGGTGGACTCGGTCGCGTCCTTGACCTTGTCGAGTTGCTTGCCGAGTTCAGACTGCTGATCGCGCAGAACTTGAAGCTTCGGTTTGCACTCGGCCTTAACAGCGTCGCTGGATTTATCGATCTTGGCCTGGAGAGTATCCAGGTCCTTGTTGATGTCGGCCAACTGCGACTGCATCTTCGCCGTGAATTCAGCTTTCTGCGCGTAGGTGTAGTCCTTCATGTCATCGGCCGCGTTTGCGGTTTTGGCCTGGACTTTGTCCAGTTGCGTCGACGCGGAGTCTTGATTGCAACCGACGACGAGAGCGCCGGCAGAAAGTAGTGAGAGGAATAATGTTTTATGTTTCATCGTGATTTTGGTTTTGGTGATTGATTGCTCTTTTTTGATAATGCTGAGGCTACGTCCGGTGGCACTCAGTCTCCATGGGGTGTAACCCTACCGGTTTTTTCGAACGGTTAAACGTGCTCACCGCTC
>JAQGOW010000100.1 GCA_028293405.1 Verrucomicrobiales bacterium | reverse complement strand
TTGACGCCATTCATACGCGAAGATATTCTCCTCAGCTTTCCGCAACACCCGTTGTGTAGCGAAGAATGCACCGGCTTGCCGGAGCCGTCGGAAAACGGTCAGTTGCAAGATTCGTCGGCATGGTCGGAATTGAATAAACTGAAACTTTAAGACACGAGAATTTTATGGGAGTCCCAAAACGTAAGCCATCGCACAGCCGCCAACGTATGCGCCGTGCATATAACAGCAACCTGGTCCTGCCCCAATTGGGCACCTGCTCACAATGTGCCGCTCCGGCCATCCCGCATCGGGTTTGCCCGTCGTGCGGATATTATAAAGGCCGGCAAGTGCTCACCATCGAAGCAGCAGGTTAATCTGCTAATCGGTAAGCATTGAAATAATTTTGATTTGCCGGGAGCGCGGAGAGAGGTCAACTTTCCTGCGCTCTCTTTTTATTTTGTTGTAAGAGGCGCGGTAACGAGTCTCTAATTTCCCCCGAAGTTAGAGACCCATTACCTGTTCTCTTACAAAAATGATGATATGCGAATTGTAGTGGATGTCATGGGGGGCGACCACGGCCCGGAGGTTTTGATCGACGGTGCCCGGCTTGCTTTGGAGGATAACTCCAAAATCAGCGAGCTCTTCCTTGTTGGCCGCGAAGATGAAATTCGCGCCGCCATGCGCAACACCGGCTGCAATGATTCTCGCATTCGCATCGTTCACGCCAGCGAGGTGTTGACGATGGACGACAAGCCGGTGGAAGGGCTGCGTCGGAAAAAGGATTGTTCGATTCTTCGTGCGGTCGACCTCGTTAAGGACGGTAAAGCGGACGCGATTATTTCCACGGGTAACACTGGCGGGATTGTGGCGGCTTCGACGATTCGGTTGCGTCCGATTGCTGGGATTGATCGCCCTTCGATTGCGACTGTTATTCCTGCACCTGAAAATGAGTTTGTTTTGATCGACTCGGGCGCGAGCGTTGAATGCAAACCGCATCACCTGCTCCACTTTGCGGTGATGGGTAAAATTTATTCGCAACAGATTCTCGGGTATAAAAATCCGCGCGTTGGAATTTTGTCGAACGGCACAGAAACCAACAAAGGCACGGAACTGACACAGGAAGCTTACAAGCTTTGTCAGTTGGCTGATTTGAATTTTATTGGATACGTCGAAGGGCATGATCTTTTTCACAATCGCGTGGACGTCGTCGTTTGCGACGGGTTCATCGGCAATATTGTGCTGAAGACGATTGAGAGTTTTGCGCGTGGTTTGGTGGGTTGGTTGAAGGATGAGCTTTCGAAGAATCCGAAACGGATGCTCGGCGCTATGCTGGCGGCGAATGCTTTGCGGACAATTAAGCGCCGGATGGACCCGGATGGCCCTGGTGGTGCGCCCTTGCTAGGTTTGAACGGAACTGTTATGAAGGTCCATGGTTCTGCGAAAGCGAAAGCCATGACGAACGCAATCAGGGTGACCAGCGATGCAGTCGCCCATCAAATTAACCAGAGTATCCGTGAAGAAATCGCAGCGGCAAATGCACGGGTCGAATCGCAAAAGCAGCCCCAACCGGCATGACAAATTTGCCTGAACGTAATTTCAAGAATCCACGTGGCGAACACGGGTTCAAAGGACGCACTTGTTCCATTGCTTCGGTCGGCTCTTACGTTCCCGAGCGTATCCTGACCAACGCCGAACTCGAAAAGATGGTCGAAACGACGGACGAATGGATCACGTCGCGCACCGGCATCAAAGAACGACGCATCGCGGCTGCGGACGAATTTACTTCTGACATGGCGGCCAAAGCTGCGACGTTGGCCATGGAACGCGCGCAGTTGGAAGCTTCACAAATCGATTTGATTATCGTTGCGACCATTACGCCGGACATGCCCTTCCCTTCGACGGCGTGTTTGGTGCAGCAAAAACTTGGGGCATATCGCGCGGCTGCTTTCGATATTGAAGCGGCTTGTTCGGGATTTATTTTTGCGCTCGAAATCGCGCAGCAGTTCATCATGTCGCACACTTACGACACGGTGTTGGTCATCGGCGCGGAAAAGCTTTCGTCCATTATCAACTGGAAAGATCGCAATACGTGCGTGCTGTTCGGTGACGGCGCGGGTGCGGCTATTTTGCAGAATCGACCCGGGTCGCACGGTTTGCTGACCGCCTGCATGGGTTCGGACGGTAACAAGGCTGATTTGCTTTGCATGCCCGGTGGGGGAAGTCGCATACCTCCTACGACGGAATCGTTGGCGGCGGGGCATCACTATTTGCGGATGGACGGCAAAGAGACTTTCAAAAACGCGGTCAATGCCATGGTGACAGCGGCGACCGAAGCCCTGCGCCGGTGCGAAGTGGATATTACGAAAATCAAATTGGTGATTCCGCACCAAGCCAATCTGCGCATCATCGACGCTGTCTGCGATCGCTTGGGCGCGACCCCGGAACAACGGTTCGTTAACCTTGATCGTTTCGGCAACACTTCGGCTGCTTCGGTGGCTATTGCTTTGGATGATGCGGTCCAGGGTGGACGCATTCAGCGGGGTGATTTGGTGCTTTTGGTCGTCTTCGGAGCCGGTCTGACCTGGGGCGCGGCGGTTATCGAGTGGTAAAGATATTGAACCTTGGCCCGCTTTTGGCTGTCACAAGACTGAAAGCGAAGTTGCCAGCGAGGGGTTCCCCCGCTAGATTCTTCGCGCCAGGTATTACCATATTGTGAGCCAAATACTGAATATTCTCTACGTCAGCATTGTCGTTTTGCTGCTCTTCGGTGCGTCTATTTTCGTCCACGAATTCGGTCACTATTGGGTGGCGCGCAAACGAGGGCTCAAAGTGGAAGGCTTCGCCATCGGCTTCGGGCCGAAGATTTTCTCGTGGGTTCGCGATGGCATCGAATATTCGGTGCGATGGATTCCAGCCGGCGGTTTCGTGAAGCTGCCGCAAATGATTACTTCGCAGCAGTTGGAAGGTACCGCTGATGCGAGTATCCCCCCTGCCGCGCCGTTCTCGAAGATTTTGGTCGCGATTGCGGGGCCGGTCATGAACGTGATTTTCGCATTTTTCGTTGCCGGCATCATTTATTTTGTTGGACTTCCCGAACCGGTTAATCCGTCGATCATCGGCTACGTCGAACCCGGGTCTGCCGAAGCGAAGTTTGGTATTCAGGAAGGCGATCGCATTGTTAACGTCGACGGCAAGCCGGTGAGCTCATGGGAACAGATTCGCGAGGCAACGGTGTTTGCGCGCACAAATGTTCTTCCGGTTAGCATCGTGCACGAGGGCAAAACGAACACGTATCCGCTGATGGCGAAAGTCAGCGATATCGGTGGAAAGTTCCTCAATCTCGATCCGAAGGAACATCCGGTTATCACTGCGTTCACCGATAAAGAATCGCCCGCCTCGAAAGCTGGTTTGAAGGTCGATGATGAATTTGTTTCGTTCGACGGCGTGCCCGTTGTGAACCAACCAGCGTTGATCGAGATGATTCAAGAACGCGCCGGGAAAGCTACCGAGTGCATCGTGAAACGCGGCGACCAGAAGGTCAAAGTGATGGTCACGCCGGAAGTGAATCCGGACACGAAAAAAGGCCGCATTG
>JAQGOW010000039.1 GCA_028293405.1 Verrucomicrobiales bacterium | reverse complement strand
ATGACCTGGCTCGCGCCTGTGCAAGTGGACAGTGGGTTGGTGCGAAAATGAATGCGGCCGAAAAGTCGCGCACCCGTTCTCAAGAAAAGAGGAGTCTGATCCCGGTGCGTCGAGTAGTCACTTCCTCATCTGTGTTTGATCTGTGTTAATCTGTGGCTTCCTCTTTGGTTCCGATGAAATCTCGTGCGCTTAGAATCGCATTGTTAGTGTTCGCGGTCTTAGTCCTGACTTGCGCGGGAAGGGTCTTCTTCAAACTTTGGCCGGAGCTGACCAGACCGAACCGCGTGGATCTCGCATTTCAGTTTCCCTCACCGCTCGAACTCGCGGGGTTGCCGACCGCGAGTCGGTTCGATTTCCCGATGGGAAGTGAACACGGCGCTCTGACTTATAACGCGCAACGCTTCACCGAAAATCGTCACCTTGGCGACGACTTGAATGGCATTGGAGGTGAGAACAGCGATTTGGGCGACCCGATTTATGCGGTGGCAGACGGTCGCGTATTATTGGCTCGGGACGGCGGACCGGGTTGGGGAAATGTCATCATTGTGTTGCACGCTTATCTCGATCAGGAGCAACGGAAATTCGTGCAATCCTACTACGCCCATGTCGAAACGATGCTGGTCCATGCGGGCGACAAGGTTCAGCGCGGGCAGCAGATCGCAACAGTTGGCACGGGTAACGGACGCTATCTGGCGCATCTGCATTTCGAGATGCGTGAATTCACGACGCCATTTATCGGCCCAGGTTATCGTGAGGACACGCGTGGTTGGGTGAATCCAACGGGGTTCATTCAGGCGCACCGCGGCGCACCGGAGGATGACGTGGGCAGGGCACCGCAGATGTAGCTTCCGCGGGGTACACCACCGCCAAGCGCTTCAGATATTGAGCGCCTAAGGCGCCAAGGTTTTAACATCGCCCTCGGAGAGGCCGATTCACCCTCTCGAGTTGACGGAACAACCTCAGGCGAAATTGCGGGTGTGCGCTAGCAGATAAATCCAGTTCAGAGCCAACATCGCGACCACCAACGCGCGAACGATGTTCTTTTCGAGCAAGGTCATTTGCGTGACCCGCAGCCGCCGCGCCCGGGTGATAAGCACGATGAGAGCGTAGCTGTCGAAGATCGATATACCGCAGTAGGCGGCAAACGCCAGCGGGTTCCATCTCGCCGAGGTCATGAATTGCCCGTGAAAAAATGCGATGGCGGACCGCGTGGCGCCACATGTCGCACAAGGATGAGCGGTCAGGGCGTGGAACGCGCAGATGGGCCAGGGTAAATGAAGCGCGTTCCAGCCGATGAGCAAAGCAAGTGCGGCGACGGTGACGCTAAGGGTAATCAGCTCGTAATCGATTTCATCCGGCGCAAGCGGACGCGCTGTGATCCGCATGGATCATTGATTCCAGTTGTGACCCAGCGCCGCCAATCCGCCGAACATAAAAAGAAGGAAGATGCTTCCTCCGCAACAAACGATGAGGGGCAGAAAAACGGCCAGAGTGGCGCGTCCGGTGTCGATTTCATGGGCACGGGCAATTCCAATGCAATTGGCCACCAGGTTCCAAACCAAACAGGCCAAAACTCCACAGCACGGCACAAGCTGCAACGGGGCGGTGGAACCCTGGGCAAAGGCGATGACACGAAACGTTGTTTCAAACGTTTTCTTCGCCCCGCCCAAAAGCATGAGTGAAAGATGGACCAGTCCGGCAAAGATAAATGGCGCCAACGCCACGGCGGCCAGGCGCCAGACAAAAATCATGGAGCTGACCGACATCCCGATCATTGGACCCCAGGTGTTTTCGCGATCCCCCATGATACCGAGCGAGTTAAGCAGGAGCGAAATAGCGAACCAAACGATAACACCGGCACCGCCGCCGATAATTGCGTAAAGCAACGGCCCGCCGAATCCGCCTTCAGTGCGCATCATCGAAAACGCCGTGCCGGGTTTCGTCAAGACGATCGAGAGCGTGTCGATGAAGGCGTTAAAAAATCCTCTCTGTTCACGGTGTTCCCAAGGCAATCCCGTCCGCGGCTGAAAGACTGCCGCTGCGGGCAGCGCGGGGTCTGCGGGGACAGTGGCTATTCCGGCATCCGGAATGGGCGGAGGCGTCGGAACGGCGGCCTCTGCGGCGAACTCCGAAAATTGTGAAAGCGGTTGCCATTGCGCCATTCCCTCACGCCAACCGAGATCGCTTGAAAGAAAACGCCCGGCGCGCAGTCCGGCGCGCACATCTTCTTCCGAAAAGGTGCCCAAATTGGTGCCACTGCGATTAACATGGATCATCGCCATATGAACGCGTTTTAGTTAGGGAACCAACCAAAGCCACTGTGACGTTGGCGTCTTGGCTTGTTAAAAGTTAGATCGTAAACGGGATTACCTTTGGCCCACGCCCGCTACGTCACTTTTTTTCCAGGTCACGATTTGCCTTTTCCGCTTTTGGGTCATCAAGGGCGCGCCAAAAATACCAGGCCGCGACCGAGCGATAGGGACGCCATTTTTCTCCAAGCTTTATCAGCTGCTTAGGGGTCGGAAGTTTTCGTTTTCCGAAAACTTTGGCAAAACCTTTACGCACCCCGTAGTCGTGCACGGGCCAGACGTCGCTCCGGCCAAGGTCGAAAAGCAACAGCATCTCCACCGTCCAACGTCCGATTCCGCGGACGGCGATCAACCGCTCGATAATCTCCTCATCGGTCATCCTGGCCAGAGCGCGAGCCGTAGGCACCGTCCCGTCGATCGTCTTGGCGGCGAGATCTTTCAGCGCAGCGACCTTGGCGCGCGATAATCCGGCGGCGCGAAGTTTCTCATCAGGGGTCGTTACCACCGCCTTTGGATCGAGGAATTTGCGGCGCGGATAAAGGGCGCGCACCCTGCCCCAGATCGTTGCCGCGGCTTTGCCGCTGAGTTGCTGATAGGCAATCGATTCGGCCAAGGCCTCGAATGGACGCACGGAAAGCGAGGGCGTGACATCATAACGTCGCGATCTGGCAATCAACTCGGCCAGGCGGACATCGCTCGCAGCAATGTGCCGATGAGCTTTTTCATGTTTCACCCATTAACTTTAGCCGGACCGGCATCATCTCCCGCAACAAAATTCATCAGGGCCTATGTGTTTTCTGTAGACGCGTCGCTCTGCGAAGCGCGGCGCTGAAGTTGTAAAAATGGTCATAACTGCAGGTAGCGGCGATTGACCTCAAATCGCCAAAGACCAGGTCATAGACGCGCACAGGTTCGCTCTGCGAGGCGCGGCGCTGACATTGCAAAACTGAACTCGCACCGCGTCGCTCAGAGAGCGACTTCTACAGAAAACGAATCGCGTGGGCGGCTAGGAAAACCCACCAGCTGATAAAACAGATTGCGGGGACTATTTTTTCGATTTTGGTCTGGGCATGGCCGCCGCGAACTCAACCCAGCTAACTTGGTACGGACAATCTGCGTTTAAAATAGTCACCTCGAGCGGCAACGTGCTGTTGATTGACCCCTGGTTGAACAATCCAAAGAATCCGCGTGGCCAGGAAGACATCGCCGCTCTAAAGCGCGTCGACTTGATTTTGATCACGCATGGCCACGCTGATCATGTCGGGAATTCGGTGGAAATTGCGAAAGCCACCGGCGCCAAACTTGTGGCCACGCTAGACCTGGCCACGGCAATGAAAACGGTTCTGGGGTTTCCGCCGGCACAGGCGGAGATGGAGACGACGCCGATGTTTGGCGGCGAAGTCACTCTGCTCGACGGGGACGTTAAGATCACTTTGGTCCCGGCGGTTCACGGCTCAGGCCTCGGAAAAGACGATGATTCGGCACCGGTCTATGCCGGGGAACCGAGCGGAGTGGCCATCGCGCTTCGTAATGGACCTACGTTTTATCATACCGGGGATACGGACCTGTTTTCCGATATGGCGCTGGTCGCGAGTTACACCAGAATCGATATCATGATGGTCTGCATCGGCGATCATTTCACGATGGGACCCAGGCGTGCCGCTGCTGCGGTTAAATTAGTCAATCCGCGCATGGTCATTCCCATGCATTATGAAACCTTTCCGGTCCTGACCGGCACACCGGAGGCGTTCGATCGCGAATTAAAAAAGAACGAAGCCCAGGCAGAAATGCGAGTGATGGCGATTGGGGAAACGATTACCGTTTAGTCAAAAAACGTTGAAAACGCCCGCCGCTTAAGAAACATCGTCTGCCCAAGAAATAAACATCCCAGTTGTGCAACAAGCCCGAATGCTCTACACAAGATCCCGCATGAAGAAATTAGCCGCGCACCTTCTGACCGTATTGGCATTATTGGCTTTGCAAGGGGCCCGGGGTGGCACGGAACCGGAAATAACCACCAGCAGCGAAAAGACGGAGACTGTGCCGCTGGACATTTTCAATGCGGAGAGCGGCTATGTTTTTGAAAGCGATTTGAATCACGGCGGTAGTTTCGGAAAGCAATACGAAGCGCAAAATGAATTCGAGTACGCACACCGATTTTTGATCACTGGAAACTGGTATTTTCGGGCGGGCGTCATGTATGATCGCTTCGATTTCGGAAATACGGACGCGCCGGTGCCCGTCCATCTCCAGGCCATGGCTGGGGCATTCGGCATCGATTATATGCACGGCAAAGACGTCGGAGCCTTCCTTCAGGTTCGGCCGGGTTTTTACACGGAGGAGCATATCGGTCTCTCCTCATTTGATTGTCCCATTTTGGTCGGGCGGTTTTGGACCCTGCAACCGGACAAGCTTTACATCCTGACGGGAGCGTATGCCTCGTTCCTGCGCGGTGGATATCCGGTCGCGCCGCTAGTCGGGGTGGTCTGGATCCCGAATGAGAAGCTTCGTTTCATGGGCGTTGTCCCCGAACCACGCGTGATTTATTCGGTGAACAAGGACATCGATATCTGGGCGGGCGCCGAGCTCGCGGGCGGTTCTTTTCGAACGGATCACCATGACGATTTTGTCGGTCCACACGTAGCCAAGCTCAGTGGCACGCAAGTGGACTACAACGACTATCGAGCCGGAGCCGGCATTACCTATTCGCCGACAAACCGAATCGATGTGGATTTAGGCGGCGGTTTTGCCATTCAACGCTCATTCAATTATCACCGTGCCGGCGAATATTATCGCACGGACCCTGCGCCTTACCTTCGCTTAGAAATTA
>JAQGOW010000037.1 GCA_028293405.1 Verrucomicrobiales bacterium | reverse complement strand
CGCCTGATGAAAGCCCTAGGCCAGCCGAAGTAGAATCGTTATCCCGGCGTTTGCGTGCCCGTTCCTTGTGCGCCACTCGCACCGGCGCGACCGGGCCATCCGGGCAATTTGGTGATCTGTCCTTGGGCCAGCACCACATCGGGATCGCGTTGTAGAGCCTCGAAATAGTTTTGGGCGAAACCCTCTCCGGTTTCGCTTGCGACCAATAAGGCGGCGGATTCTTTGACCAAAGTTTCCACTCGCGCTTGAGTGAGCGGTTCCTCGGAATCAAGGGCCTCGTCGATGGAGACAATCAGTTGCGACAGCGGGCTTAGCCACGCGAACCACGGATCGGTTGTGAGTAGGTGCAGAAAATGGTTGGGTGACGTGATCTTCGCCACGGTGTGCTCGTATTCGGCCCGCTCGGATTCTACTAACGTTTTGTGCAGGCTCAATAACGAGGTGCGCAGATCCGTGAGCCGTGCGCGAATTCCTTCGGGCTCTGGTTTAACGTGTTTGGTCATGGCGCTTTCCTGTTTACACAAACATAGCACTTTTCAATTGTCGATGCTCGCCACGAGTAACCCCTAGCACCCTTGTCCCTCAAAATAGTTAATGGTAGGGTTGCGTCAGTGAGCACTCTCGCTGACATCAAAGCTGCAGCGGAACGTCTGCCGTCAGAGCAGAAGCAGGAGCTGTTTCTTTTTCTCGCGGCGAAGCTACGGGCGGAAGGCGGCAAACTTCCGGAGCCTCGGAAATTCTCTCGCGAACAGATCGATCAGTGGATCGACGCCGATGAGCGCGATATGGCTGAGTTACGCGAATTGGAGTGAAGCTTTTCCTTGATACAAGTGTTCTTCTTGCCGCGTCAGAATCTCCGCTCGGCGCGTCGCGGGAAATATTTCAACGCGCCCGTTCGAACGATTGGACGCTGATCACCACTCGTTTTGTGCTGCGCGAAGTTTCTCGCAACATGCATACTTTGTCACCACAGGCCGCTTTCGATTGGAACGTTCTGCGCCTACAAATCGTTTTCGTCGAGGACTCGTTCGTGTTGAACCGCGCCGACGCATACACCAAGGACAACCCAATCCTGCTCAGTGCCCTCGCTTCAGCGGACGCATTGCTGACTGTCGATGAAGGTCGTTTCGGGAGTCTCATGCAAACGTCATTTCACGAACTGGTGATTTTGCGCCCCGGCATCTTCCTTCAACAACAGCGGGCGAGCGGACGGTTGAACTAAACAGCAGCGCAACGCGGCTACTTAGGGTTCACAATTGTTGAGGGTTGCGGTTGTTTAAACCTTTCGAGGAATCCGTCAGCCCTTGTCGCGATAAACTCTTCTGGATCTTGTGCAGCGTATTCGACGGCTGGGATGACGTCCTCGGGTTTGGGGTATTCGCGGACGAGGAGCATCAAGGATTGGCTGCGCAGCCATGGGTCGATGGAATGGAGGCGGCGCGAGAGTATTGGCAGGGTTCGCTCCGGCGCGATTTGCAGCATGGAACGCAACGACGTCAAGGCCAGGTAGGTGTGCGGTGATTGGTATGCGGCGTTGCTCAATGTTTCGAATGCTGAGATTGCATTGGTAGTGAAGTTTGCGAGTTCGGTTGCGGCGACCGTAGCGTCGTTGGTGTCGCCTCGGCGAACAACTTCGATGAGCAACGGCAATGAGTTGGGCTCGGTGCGCAGACGCGTGCCTAACACCTGAATGGCACTGGTGCGCACTTCGGCATCGGTGTCGGTCAACCGATCCTTTACTAGATTGACTGCCTGGTCAGGTTGATCGACGACCTCGGTTAAACTTGAAACAGCGAAGCTCCTGATTCTGGCGTCGTTATTGGTGAGTGCTTGAGTGATGACTTGTCGCGCGGGTGAGCCGATATGCGAGAGACAGCGAAACGCGGTCATTGTGTGTGAGGGTTGGTTGGCAATTTCGGCGAGCGCCGGAACGGCGAATGCGGCGTTGGTGCCGAGGGCCTGGAATCCGGCTGAGGCCATGTCCGATGGGTCGTCGCTTTGATAGATCGGGCCGATGTAGATGTTGAACTGGTGCGCTAGGTCGAGCATGAGGGAACGAACGGACCGCTGACGATCACTCGAACGAACGAGTCGCAAGAGCACCGGAACAACTTGCTCTGCACCCATCGCTTGAATCGCCGCGTGTGCTTCAGCGATTTTTTTGACGTGGCGCGGCGGTTCGGTTCCCTGTTGCAACCAACTGGACAGGGTGCGGCCTTGATACTCGGGCTCGCGTTCGCGGAATAGAACGGCTGCGACAATCGCGACGCCAACCAGGACTGCTATCCCAATCCAATAAGTGCGTCGCATACTTCGACTGTAAGACGCCTGAACGGGATTTCTAGTTCCAAATAAGCTACCTGCCGAACACTGATATTTTTTGACGTGCTATATTACAAAAGTATTTCGTGAAACAGCTAAGTAAGGGTTTGCCTCACACATGAAATTCGATACCTTTTTTGAAGAAGTGAGTCCGTTCCATGTTCTATCTAAATTTCTTCGACGACCCCGGGTAGATTTCAACCGTTTAAAAGCGACTGTTATCGTATCAACGGGCCGGACAGGGACCTGCTTTCTCGCGCGGTTGCTGAACAAACCTGAATTGGGCATGTACGCAGTCCACGAACCAGATCCTACGCTGGTCGAATTAGGCTACGATGTCGTTACCGGGAGGAAACCGGTCGAGCACGCCAAGAGCGTCATCATACGAGAGCGCGCCAATATCTTTAGCGCGGCTCGAGACAAGCTGTATATCGAATCCAACGGCGGATTGATCTTTCTTTTGCAGCCGCTCAAGGAACTGATTCCGAATTTGAAGGTTATCCACGTGGTGAGGCATCCTGTCGATATTGTACGGTCCGGAGTTAACCGCTGTTACATATCCAAGGGTAGAGTTTTTCAGACCTACGCCGAGGATCAACGCTGGAAACTCAGGACAACGGACTTTTCTGACGCTACGGAGGATTGGGGTGCGTTGGACATTTATGAACGCTTCATGTGGACCTGGGCGTTGAAGAATAATTGCGCCGCTCGGTTTGTTCGGGAAAATCCGGCGATCGGACTTACGGTGCGGTTCGAGGATATTTTTCACAGTGCCGATCACAACGGCTTTTACTCGATGCTGGATTTTCTGAATCTCGCCGAGCTCTCAAGTAAATTCAGCCGAGACGATTTCAAACAAGTCGTGAACGGTTCGAAAGCGGCATTTGCCGAACCGTTCGAAGCGTGGCCGTCACGGAGGAAAGCGTCATTGGAACGAATTTGCGGGCCGGTCGTGCGCGATTGGGATTATCAATACTCGATTGCGAACGGCCAGCTAGCGTAGTCCTCTTCTA
>JAQGOW010000575.1 GCA_028293405.1 Verrucomicrobiales bacterium | reverse complement strand
TTGCCACCATGGCCGTTGAGCAGAAAAACTTTCTTCGCCCCCATTTTCACAATCGACCGGCACATCTCGCAAACCAGCGCGATGTACGGCATTTGCGAAACGCTCAGTGTTCCGGGAAACGCTAAATGATGCGTCGAATGCCCGGGCCAAAGTGTGGGGAGGCACAGGATTTTTGCGGACCGTTTTTGTTCCAGCCGTCGCGCAATGCCCGTGACAATATCCGTATCGGTCGTCAGCGGCATGTGAAGGCCGTGTTGCTCGAACGACCCCAATGGAAACAAAACGATTTTGTTGGCAACTTTGAGTTGGCGCACCTCTGGCCAGGAGAGATTTTCGAGCAACATAAGACGTGCAATTATGCGCTGGCCACGACCGACGTCAAAGACTGATCTGTCCGTCAAAAACAAAATCAGCCGGCCCCGTCAGTGTCACGTTTGAAAATGTTCCCGCGTTCTCTTCGAAACCAACCTCCAGGACATCGCCGCCTTGCACGTGCACCTGCACTGGAGATTTCAATTTATACAACCGTGCGGAAATCATCGCCGAAGCCGACACGCCCGTGCCGCAAGCCAAAGTCTCGCCTTCCACACCTCGTTCGTAAGTGCGAACGCGAATCGTATTGCCACCTTTGAGTTGCACAAAATTAACGTTCGTCCCGCGCGGCGCGAAATGTTGATGACGCCGAATCTCTGGACCCAGCGTGCTAACCATCGCCTTATCCGCATCGGGCACATAAACAACCGCGTGCGGAACACCGGTGTTGAGCGAGTGAATCTCCGTCTTCCCGCCGCTGATCGACACGAGTTCGTTTAGGCGCAAATCTTTTGGCGACGTTAGGTTGATCGTCACGCGCTCACCCTGAAGTTTCGCGCTGATGACGCCGGCTTTTGTCTCAAATTTAAAACCACCCTTCACCCCAGCCGTGCGTTCGACGTAACGCGCGAAACAACGCGCTCCATTGCCGCACATTTCAGCTTCGCTGCCATCAGCATTGTAGAAGTCCCACGCCCAATCCGCTTGGCTGGAGGTCGTCGGGACGAGCAGCATGACGCCATCAGCGCCGATGCCGCGATGGCGATCGCAAATACGAACGGCTGTTTCCGGCGTCATTTTGATTTTCCCATCACGATTATCGATGAGCACAAAATCATTCCCCGCACCGTTCATCTTTGTGAAATGGATCAGCATCGAACTACTTTAAGTTCAAAGTGCAAACTGCAAAGTCGAAATTTCCCGAGGCTACGCGCCGGCGTATTCGTGCACGTAAACGTACCAGACCGTGAACCCAAAAATCCCGAGCGCCAAAATCAGCGCGCGCCAGAAGAACGATTCTTCACGAATCACCCCAAGATCCATCAGGATGACGCGAACTCCGTAAAACGCGTGAATGAGAAAAAACAACAACAACGCAATATCGAGACCGCCGCTCAAGTGCGTTGATTTCGGAGACCCCAAAAATTCCGGATACGGCACCTTATCTTTCGCAGCCCAACCCGTATAAATTTTGATGGGAATAAGCAGGAACAAAACAATCGCGCTGATCCGTTGCGTCAGCCACGCCCATGTGCCGCGATAACTTTGGAACCGGCGCTTGGTCGGTTTGGTCGGCGTGCTCGTGTAAGTAGCTGTTTCGGGATTGGTCATATATTAAACAAGCCCCATTTTCTTCATCAACTCGGCAGCCTTCGAATTCGCCTGCGCCTGCACGTCCATTTGCAAATTGCCGCCATGCGCGTCAATCCCCACCGTCAGCGGCCCGAAACCTTTGAACCGAAATTGCCAAATGCATTCCGGCATCAAATCTTCCCAAAAAACCTGTTCGATCTCTTCGATCTGCAACGTCTCCATCGCCGCCGCGCCGCCGGTCACCGATAAATAAACTGCGCCATATTGCTTCATCAGCTCCGCAGTGCGCAGCGACATCCCGCCTTTGCCGAGAATCGCGCGGACTCCGTAATCGCGCAGCAAACCTTCCGTGAACCGATCCATCCGCATGCTCGTGGTCGTGCCGACACAAACCGGTACATACTTGCCGTCGACCTTCTTCACATTAGGCGCCGTGTGCAACAACGCCGCGCCTTTCCAATCGCAAGGCGGCGCGACTTTTTTATCGAACACCCGGATCAAATTCCCATCGCGCACACCAAAGATAACGCCGTCCAACAAAACAGAATCACCGACGCGCAACTGCCGCACGTCGCTTTCGGTCAAAGGAGTTTTGAAACGAAATTCAGCCATACTAAAATCCGATTTTCACTTGGCCATCCATCGAAATGCGCGCCCGACGCCGTTCCGCGCGCCAACACTGAATGTTCACCGCCACAGGATTGCACGTGATATGCGTCCAAGCCGATTCGATATGCACGCCCAACGCCGTCGTATCGCCACCGAGACCTTGCGGCCCGATGCCCGTCGAATTGATCGCGTCAAAAAGCTCTTGTTCGATCGCCGCAATCTTCGGGTCAGGATTTTTCGAACCTACTGGACGCGTCGTCGCCTTCTTCGCGAGAGTCATGCAAAGGTCCGACGAACCGCCGATGCCAACACCAACCACCATCGGCGGACAAGGCTTTGCGCCGGCGCCGACCACATTTTCCAAAACAAATTTTTTGATGCCATTCACGCCGTCGGCTGGAACCAACATTTTCATGAACGACATATTTTCCGAGCCCGATCCCTTCGGCATAAACAAAATATCAATTTCATCCGAGTCGGCCACGAAATCGTAGTGGATGATTGGGATACCTTCGCCGGTGCTCGTCTGCCGATTCTCTCGCGTCAGCGGAGCAACGATACTCGAGCGCAACGGATGTTCGCGCGTCGCGCGTTCCGTCCCGCGCACGATTGCCTGCGTCAACTTTGCGCCGTCAAACCGCATGTTCCCGCCAATCTCGACCCAATAAATCGGAATGCCGGTATCCTGGCACACCATCATGTTTTCCTTTTGGCCGAGTTCGATCGAGCGCAGGTAGTGAGAAAAAATGCGTTTCGCGACCTCTTTGGTTTCGCGTGCAGCGGCGCGTTTGATGGCTTCAACAACATCCGGAGGAATCTCTTTCAGCGACTGAATATAGAGATCGCGGCAAGTCGTTTCGATCAAATCGTAGAAATTCTGGGCAACTTCCATTAAGGTCACCATGTTAGTTAGCTCAGTGCGCCCACGCGACATTTTTTTCTGATTTCGACGTTGGCTGTTTGGAGGTTGGGCATGCATCTTTTCCTCTTCCCCTCTGTGTCTCCGTGCTAAATGTCTTCCGGAGAAGCTACATGCGTTGACAATTAGCTACGTCATGTCATAATGGCGGTGCGACAACCGTGTTAGCCGCCGGAGTCGCCGGAGTCGTCGAACCCGTTACGACCACTCCGATGTTCTTTGAAATAAGGCGGACCTGACAGGTCGGCCAAAAGTTTACTAATTTGGGCCTATTTCGAGTAATTTCGACCAAATTCGACCAAAAAGCTTGGGGGGGGGTAGGACGGCACCTAACGGTGCGCTCTGTGGCCGAGCTTGCTCAGTGTTTTCCAGAACGCCAAACTTGGGTTATTATTAACCAAAGGGTAGCAGTCGTTTTTGTTGTTTCCCGACTGCGAGTAGTCTCTCGAAGGAGAACAACGGCAGAGAGACAACCCAAAAGTCCACGCTTCAGCGCGTGGACTTATTTTTTCGTTCTGGAACTCGGCGTTAGGGCACAACTTGGATGCGATAGAACCGGACTGCGTTGGTTGAATTATCAAATTCCGTGAACGACTGAGTAGACGCTTGCCCCGCCGGTGCAGAGTCTGTTTCGCTCGCAGCATCACGCGCGATGTCGGTGAATGGGCCCGCCGCGCTCGTCGCCGATTGGACGCGGTAGCGGGTGCCGCCGACGGATGACCACGTCAATGTCAAGCGACCATCGGATTGCGTTTGCGCGCCGACGATTCGGATAGTTCGGATAGGGGTTGCGGCACTGGTCGAACCTGTTCCCGTTATTGATGTGCGCATGAAGCTCTTGGCGGTGCCAGCAACGGAATCGAGTTCCGATGGTGTGAGCACGCGGTTATCAAACCGGATGCGATCTATGTTCCCGGTGAACCAGTTCGCGCCTTCCGACGCGGCACCAATTGTAATCTCGGAACTGGTGCGATAACCAGCACCGTTGGTGTAAGCGACCGTAGCGGCGAGGGCGCCATCAATATAGAACTGCATGTTCACGCCGTCGGTGTGAACGACAGCGACATGATGCCATGCGCCGTCGTTCGGGACAGTGGCCGTTGAGGAGATGTCTTTGATTTTGAATGCGCTCGTGTGCAGCGTTCGGTTGGTGTTGATCGAGAAGGAGAAACCGGGTTTGCGTTCGTATTGGAAGAGGACCGCGCGTTCTGAAGGCGCGTAGTTCACCGCAATCTTCACCCAGGCTTGCAGCGTGTAATCGTCGTTAAAAGGATTGGGCCCGATCGTTTGTTTTGGATCGGGAACGCTTATCTTTTTCGAGCCATTGAAACTGAGCGAGTCATCGCCGGTATGGCCGCTCGGCGAGCTTGTGCTCCAAGTGGGTGTTCCGGCATCGGATTGCAAACCGCCGACCGAGTCGGTCACGGTAGTTCCGCTGCCTTCGTCGAACGGAAAATAAAAACCGGAGGAATAATTGGTCGTGCTGGTGAGAATGAAGTCGCTGATGACAGGGTAGTGATCCGAGGCTTCGATCGTGTAACCGACGAACTCGTTAGTCGGCGTGATTGATGTTCCGAGCGCCTTCCAGATGTAATCGATGCGGGCATTTAAATTATTCGGATAACCGGGAGACGGAACGGTGCGTCCGAGGGAGCCGTCGCCGGCTGTAGTCCAGGTGTCTTTCCAGTCATTGTCCATGAGGTTGTAAACGGGGCTGCTGGGCGTGTCGTTGAAATCTCCGCAAATGATTGTGGGCACCGTTTCCTCGGCGAGCCAGGTATTGATGTTGGTGGCGCACATGAGGCGCTCTGTGCTGTCGGAGTGGAAATCCAGGTGCGTGCTCTCGAAGGTGATGTATTTACCGTTCACATCGACGATTGTCTTCAGCCAGCCGCGTTGTTCATTGCCGTTGATATTCGGCAAGAGCCGGTGGTCGCGAAAGAGAATCGGAAAGCGTGACAGAATCGCGTTCCCAAATTCCTGACCGGCGGGGAGGCCTTGCATATTGTTGCTGAACACAAAAGGCATGCCGGTTTTCTGCGAGAGCTCCGCGATGATATCGCGACCATTTGAGCGCGGCATATTACGCGCGACTTCGTTGAGGGAAACCAAATCGACATCGTTCCCGGTTATGAAATTAGCCGTGCGCGTCGTGTCAATATTGCCGGTGACCGGATCTGCGCCGGAGTGGATGTTGTAAGTCATGACGCGGAAGACGCTGTTGGTTTCGATGGCAATGACTTTGAGCGAAACGAGGCCAGACGTAATGAAAATCACCGCGCGCGTGCCCGCTTGAATCCCTGAGCCGGTGATGACGGGCGTGAGGTTGAAGGTGCCATTTCTCGTGCCGCTGTAAGTGAGAAGGGAATAGCTTCCGGCGTTGAGCGCGCCGCCCGAGACGTTCACGGTGATGGTGTTGTTGTTGAGTGTGAGATTGCCTGTGACGTTGACGGAGCTAACGGTGTCGCCGGTACCGTCCGCCGGCAACGAGAGGCTCGCGCCGGAACTGAAGGCGACAGGACCGTTGATGGAAGCTGCGCCGGAAGTTGCGTTGCGCGCGAGTGTTTGCGATGACGCGATGGCGAAGCCGGACGAAGTGTTGAGCGTTGCGCCAGTAGCGATCGTGACGATTGGCGAACTGGCAATCGAGCCGCTTGAGCCGATTGTCAAAGCGCCAGAGTTGATCGTCGTGTTGCCGGTGTAAGTGTTGGCGGCGTTCAGAGTAAGCGTCCCCGCATCGTTCTTCGTCAAAGCTCCAGCACCACTGACAACGCCGCTAATCGTCGTGTTTCCAAGGCCATCGACGGTCAACGGTTGGCCGCCACTGACGCCGCCGCTGATGGTTAGTGTTCCTGAATCAGATTGAACGGTTGACGCAGTGCCGAGCGTAACAGATCCGCTCCAACTATTGTTGCCGCTGATATTTCGCAACGCACCATTTCCGCTGATGCCGCTTCCATTGATTGTCAGTGGCTGACCGCTGATTGTGATGCCGCCTTGCAGTTCTAAAGCCGTCCCGCTGCTCACGCTAACAGCTCCCGCTCCAAGCGAGGTTGCATTCTGAACATTGAGCACGCCGCTGTTGATCGCGGTCGCACCGCTGAATGTGCTCGCCCCTTTCAAGGTCAAAGTTCCCGAACCTGTTTTGATCAGACCACCAGTCCCTGCAATGCTCCCGGCATAAGTCGTCGAGTTGCCATCACCAACGTTCAACGTGCCCGCACCGAGATTGATGAGGCCGCCGGTGCTGCCTGACAGAGAACCAATCGTTTCGTTAAACCCGTTAAGGTCGAGCAGGCCACTGCCAGAAATCGTTACTGCTGAAGTTGAAATTTGATCGGCCGCGCCCAGCCTGACCACATCCGCGCTTGCTCCACCGACACCGTCGCCGATGGTGAGGCCGCCCGCGACGGCATTGACGCCTCCGGTTTTTGCCAACAGGAGTGTTCCGGAAGTTACTGTTGTCAGGCCGGAATACGTGTTTGCACTCGTCCCCGAAAGTTGAAGGGTGCCCCCGCCGGTTTTCGTCAGCGCGCCCGTGCCGCTAATGATTCCGCTAACTGTCGTGTTGCCTGAGCCGTCAGCAGTTAAAGTTTGTCCGCCATTTGCTACGGCGCCGGCGCCGGTGAGAGTTCCGGAATCCGATTGCAGTCGCAATGCGCCGCCAGACGTGACCGGCGCGTTGATCGTGTTGTTGCCGGCTGAATTGGTGATTGCACTGCTAACGGTCAGAGCATTTCCGTTGATGGAAAAACCGCCAGCGTTGAATTTGATCCATGGCACACTGAGCGAACTCAGGTCGTTGGTGTTGATTGTTCGTGTGGCCCCTGCGAAAGTCAGAAAGTCGCCGTTGCCCGGGACTGCGCCGCCCCAGTTCGCGCTTGTGCTCCAGTTACCGTCAACCCCGCCGCCGGTCCATGTGCGCGGGCCGGATTTCCAGGTGAGCGAGAAATTGTCAAACGTGATCGGCCCCGCGCCGGGTGCTGCGTCCCACATGATGTGACGCGCGGAGGCGTTGAGACGCCAGCCGTTCGGTAAATCGGAGTCGGTGGCCGTGTCGT
>JAQGOW010000548.1 GCA_028293405.1 Verrucomicrobiales bacterium | reverse complement strand
CGAGAACTGACGGCGCACGAACGAACTCGGCTCGTGGTTCAACACCGCGCCGACGAGATTGCATCCAGCGTGGCGCAACGTTTCCAATTGACTGCGCACTTCGGACACGGTGACCTTGCCGCTCTGGCAAAGCCAAATCAGTTGCGGAACGTTTTCGGCGAGCAGGATGGCTTCGGATTCGCTGGCAGGCGGCAGTTCGACGAGGAACACAAGGTTTTCGATGTTCTGCCATTCGGCCAATGCGGCTTGCCATTGTTGGCGGCGCTCCAGATTCCAAACCCATCCCGGCAATGGTATCTGCACGATGGAATGGCTGTTGGGATCGCTCAACTGGCGCGCCGCCTGAAATGGAAACGCCAACACACTCGGCGCGGCCGCTGCATTTACCTCAACGCTGGTGCCGTTCGTGCCCTTCGCTGACTTCGGATCTTCCTCTTTATCGTGTGGATGCAAGGCTGGATCGGCGGTCGGCTTCGTCGCCGCAACGAGCACGCGCAACCCGCGTTGAAACGCCGTCTGCGCGAGCAACTGCGTCCATGTTGTCCGTCCCTCACCATGTCGTGCGGAAATCAGGCCGCAAACAAGCGAGTGAGTTTGCGTCTCAGTGATTTTGCCTTTCAGAATCGTCCATGTTCGGAACGCCCACTTCTTCTTCTCTTCTTCCGACATTTTGTTCAAGTTGCCGAGCGAGGCCAGAACCGGCAGTCCAGTGATGCGTTCCAGATCCGATTGCGTTTTGATATGCGGATCAAACAGTTCGCGCGCCATCACCAAACCGGCCGTAAGAAAGAGTCCGAACATCGCCGCTGCCACCGTAAACATGATGCCTTTCTTCAAGTCCGGCTTGTTGCTGGCCCGTTCTGATTTTGGCAAAATCTGGTAAAAGCCCACCGCGTCCTGCGCGTAAATCTGCGCTTCGCGTTGGCGCTGCATCAGCATCTGCCGCATTTGTTCGAGGGCGGAATGACGGGTCTTTACCTGGATGTAGCTGACGTCGCTGTGCGAGAGCGCCTCGATTTTCTTCTGATTTTCCTGACGCAGCTTGTCGATCTGCTCGAGCTTCATCAGCAACGCCCGGCTCGGGGCGTAGGCGCTCAGAGTCGTTTTGCCGTCGAATCCCTTTGGCGCGGGACCTTTGTTTTGCTCCTCAAACTGTTTGTCCATCGCCTTGATCTTCGCCATTTGGTCCTGAACCAACGGATTTTCGTCCGTGTATTTGGCCTGCAAGGCAACGAGCGCATCCTTTTCGTTCTGGTGTTTTTCCTGCAACGGATTGGCGGCGCGCACATCGATTTCCGCCATTGCATATTGCGTGTCGTATTCGGTTCGCTTCGTCAGCAACACTTCCAGTTGTTTGTCGGCATCGAGCGTGCGCAACTCCGGTGGAATCGCGGCCAACTGTTTTTCATTGTCGACCAGGTCGCGCTCAACGGCTTCCAGTTTTCTTGTGATATAAGCAGCCATGTCTGTGCCGTCACGGGACTGCATCTCGCGTAGATACTGCACGACTTCTTCGGCGTAGATGTAGGTCAGCTTGGACGCGGCGGTTATGTCTTCGGCGCCTTTGTAAGCCAATTGAATCAAATCGGTTTGTTGCTCCTGGTTGGCGAGCAATTCACGACCGAGCTGCGAAGTCGGAATCATTTTGCCCAGCGTCATCGGTGTGCGCGCGCTCACGCGGCGCAGTACTTCTGGCGACCGCATCAGGTTGACCAATGTGCCATCGACGTAGACCGCCGGCTTGTAAGACTCGGCGCCTTCCGTGCCACGGAACAAAACCGGAGCGTCGCGTCGGATGAGTTCAATCGTCGCGGTGGTGTGCGGACGCATGAAACTGAACGCGTACATCGCACCGCCAAAAGCCAGCGCGATCAAAAAACAGAGCCACCAATTGCGGAACACCGCTTCGATGATGCGCATCGGATCGAACGGCAGGTTCAGAGGCGCTTCGGCTTGCGCCGCCGTATCGAAGTCCGGGACGGTGGCGCGTTGCACTGCGCGCGTTGGTGTCGCGGGGCGTGTGGCCAGCGGACGCGCCTGCGTCGAACTGCGCGAACCGTTCGCGAATGTGGAACGGTTGCCGTCACGCGTGCCGTTACCGTCCGGTTGGGCAGAGCCATCGACTTGATCGGACGACAAAACGGGTGCGCCGCGGCTTTTCCGCAGTTCACTTATACTTAGCTCAGTCGACTCAGGCATAGAGGTCAAAGTTTAGGGTGAATGGCGATTGCGTGTCGTCATGCGGCGCAGAGGTTTTGGTGCCGGCTCAAATCGCGGATGACCATGTCCACGGCCTCCACGCTGACCTGCGGCATTTGGCGCAACCACGCCACTTCCAGCGCGAGCTTCGCTAGCCGATTGAGTTCACGCGGCACGCCGTGACAGGCGCTGAACAATTGCGCGACCCCCTCCGGAGCGAACACTTCGCCGCTCGGATGACCGGCCGCTTTCAGTCGATGCACGAGATAGGCCCCGGCTTCCGTGAGGTTCAACGGGCTGAGATGGAAGCGAAGGCTGATACGTTGGTCGATAGCGGGCAGCTTGACCACCTTACTGCGTAGCTCAGGTTGACCTAGCAGTACGATTGTTAAGTAGTTCTGCCCGCCACCGTTCAAATTGGTGAGCATCTTCAAATCGTTCATCGTCGCAGGTGTCATTTCCTGCGCCTCGTCGAAGATCAAAACAAGATGACGCCCTTCCTCGCTCAAACGCTTGGCCGCTTTGCACAAACGATCGCAGCGCGAAAATTTCGTCGTGCCGACGCCGCTCGGATCCAACGTTTGTAAAACTGACCCGAGCAAATCTTTGAAAGGAAAAGCCGACGTGTCCTGGACGATGACCGCGAATTGTTTTGCGTCCAATCGCGCCATGAAAACCGCGCGCGTGAGCGTTTTGCCACAGCCGACTTCGCCCGTGAGCATGCCGATATTCATCGTGCGTTCGGCGACGAGGTAAGCGAGCCGGTTGAGCGCCTCATCGTGGTCGCGGCTTTGAAAATAGAACCGCGTATCCCAGGTCGCTTCAAAGGGCCGCTCGCGTAAATTCCAGTAAGC
This sequence comes from Verrucomicrobiales bacterium, assembly GCA_028293405.1. Lineage (GTDB taxonomy): Bacteria > Verrucomicrobiota > Verrucomicrobiia > Limisphaerales > Palsa-1400 > JAICXV01. Next base: position 2,996 of record JAQGOW010000548.1, on the reverse strand, counting down.
CAATAAATCCGTCACGTGATACACTCCGTTGTTTTCGGATGTGACGAATCATGGCGCATCCAATGTTTCCGACAAATCGGGCAAGCGTAGGATTCTACGTGCGGACAATCCCTTCGGCGCCGTCAGGTAAACGACTTATCTGGCGTTGCGACGACGCAGCGATGTCGTTGGCTTTTGCGCTCTTGTAAGCACCGCGGTTGAATGTATAAAAGACGACGAATGTTCAGGCAGGTATTTCTAGCGATGTTGCTTTGCGCTCTTAGCGCGTTCGCGGCTGAAAAGAAGCCGGACCGCAATTGTGGCGTTTGCGGGAGGCTTATTCCTCTAGGTGAACAGACCTGGATGTTGAAAGCCGATTCGGACCGGCTGAGCGAATCGATTAGGACCGGGCTTTTCACGCCGTCGCAAGTCTATACAAATATCGACCCCAAAAATCCAAACGGCCTGAGCGTTGGTGTTTATATCTGTGTCTGCGACCAGTGTCACAATATCGGCGCGCGTTGTTCGGTTTGCGGATTGCACATCAAAGAGAAGGGGATTCGCACCGGCGATGGACGCTGGATCTGTTCGCGCGATGTGCCGGTCGTGGTCATGGACGAGGACGCGGCGCGCACGTTGTTTGAATCGGCGCGAGAGGCCGCTGTGGATGTCGTGGGCAATTTCTTTGCGCTGACCAATCCGGCTGTAAACGTTCGTGTCACCGATGTTTTTGATAGAAAGACCGGAGCGGACAAACTGCACACCGTCGCGATTTCCAAGAGCACCGATTCAGGTTCAGGCGTCGTTCATTACGTTAGTGTCTACACCGGTTCATGGAAGCGGCATGCGTTTTACTCGTGCGTCCACGAATATACGCACCTGTGGATCAACGAAAATATCGGAGAACACAAAATTGAGGACAACACGCGCGAAGGATTGTGCGAGTTGGTCGCCTACAAAGTCGCCGAAGCGCGCGGGGACGCTGCTGAGCAGAAGCGCATTCTCGCCAACACTTACACAAAAGGTCGCATCAAAGACCTCGTGCAATACGCGACCGAGGAGGATTTACAGACGGTTCTCAATTGGATCCCGCACGGCACGACGCGCGTGCTTGCGGAGGGTATGGCGACGGCCACGGCATTGAAGAATAAGGCGCCGGAGATTCCTTTGGACGTGCGCATTGCCCAGGCGCAATCGTTCGCCCCGGTGCGTCCGCGCAACGACGCGCTGGCGTTGAACGGAATTATTCACACACCGCGCGGCACCGTCATCCTGCTCAACGGCGGATTGATTTTGGCGAAAGGTCAATCCGGCGTGATGAAGTTGCACGGCGAACAGACCCGCGTGCGGTGCGTGGAGATCCAGACCGGTGCAGCAACGGTCGAGGTGGCGACTTTAAGTTCAACGAATGCCGTCACCTTAAAGCTCGCCCACTGACCACTCACCACTGCTTCCGACCATTTGCGCAAAGCGCGCAGGGCGTTATGTTGACTTGTGACTTTGGACACAGGGAACGTTGCGTTTATGAAGATCATAAAATGGTCGGCGATCGGTTTGTGCGCGGGTTTGATGCTGGTGGTTTCAGCGACTCCCGTTCGGGCGAAAGGGCATGCACGAGCTACAACGAAGGTCGCTTATGCCGCACCGAAGCCAGTCAAAAAAGGTAAGTTGAGTTTCCCGCCTGTTGGTTCGGTGCCGGTGAATGTTTCTCCTGAAGCGGCAGAGGTGGTTTGGTTGTTCCATCATGGTTTTCGCAACGAAGAGCTTCTGCATTATGTAAACAAGTCGCACGCGGATTTCGCGTTGTCGGTCGAGGACTTCAATTATTTAAAGGATGTCGGGATCTCTACCGATGTCGCGGTGGCAATGCTTCGCTCGCCGGCGACCCGCGAAAATTTTGTGCGACTGGAACAGGCTTCGCCAATCTGGGCCGCGATTCGCGAACCGTCACAACATCCGACCAAAGGACAAGCCGCGTCGCATCATTCGCCCGGCAAAGCCGACGTCCAACAGGTGCGCGAAACCGATCTCAATCAGGAAAATGTTCCGAATGTATACGGCCCGACCGACAACACGCCTGAACCTCAGCGATTCCAGGGATTTCCATACGGCATGCCCAGGCCCGGCTATGGCAACGACTTCTACAATCGCGCTCCTCGCCCCGGCTTCGGCGGATTCAACGGACATAACGGTTCCGGCGGCTACGGCTCTTACGATCGGTATGGTGCGGGTGCTCGGTGGTAAGGTAATCGGGCGTTCCTAAAAATTTTCTGAGAGAGTGAGGCCGCGTTCAACCTGACTCCAGCCACCACACCTCTTGCTATCGCGGTGCGATACCAACCCGCGAATTCAGGGCGGTTATTTCGGTGTTTTGGGCACACCTCCTTGGGAAGCCCTTCAATTTAGTGATGAGTGTAAAGTAACGAGTGACGAGTTGTTTAAATTACTACAGGCCACTGAAAGCCACTAAATGCCACTTCCGGCCACTGGAAATGAATTTTCCGGAATTTCGCGCGATGGAAGCGAAGGGTGCGAAACCGGCGAAGGGCCTGAAATGACCAAGCTTTGGGATGTCTCGCGAAGGGCGCTAAGCAGGAGCGAGGCAGAAACGATGCAGAAACAGTGCAATTTTGATTTTGAGGAATCCCACTTATGTGACGAAACGGCACTTTTTGGCACTTAATAGCCCTGATACTATTTCTACGCCGGCTTCGGCTACGACGCGATGGGCACAGCGTAAATTCCGGAACGCACTTTTCGGCACTTTCTGTAATCAAAAATACTTTTTCGTCTTTGCCAACGGGCGCGAATTTGAGGTCCGTTGAATCCACTGCAGGCGTTGCGGCCGGTTGTGGCACCGGCGCTGACGTTGCTACAGCAGGCGGAGCACTGACGGACGGCATGGTTTGACACCGTGATACAGACCCGGCTTGTTTGGGATTTTCAACACCCTCGAGTGCCATGCGCCCGATCTTTGAAGCAACAACCAAAGCGTTGGCAGCCTGGGAAAGCGTCAT
>JAQGOW010000514.1 GCA_028293405.1 Verrucomicrobiales bacterium | reverse complement strand
TTTCGAAAACCTGAAACTCTTTTGCGTTGTTTCGTTTCTTACTGCTTTCGCCCCGGCGCTTGGAGTTTGTGATGAACTCTTCACGCCGGGGCGATGCTGGGAATTATCCGTGATAGCCTTCTTCGCCGTGTTCGGCGAGGTCGAGGCCGATGCTTTCGACTTCTTCGCTGACGCGTAAGCCGATTGTGAACTTCACGATATAGGCAATAACGATGGTGCCGATGATCGCCATCGCGAGGGTGACGCCGATGGCCTTCATTTGTTCAACCCACAGACCGCCATTGGCGACGAGCTTGGCCAAACCATTCTTTGTCGCGGGGTTTGCGGATGCAGCGTCGGCGATGAGGCTGAGGTTGCCGTTGACTTTGTCGGTCGCAAGAAAACCAGTGAGCAACGCGCCCAACGTTCCGCCGACGGCGTGGACGCCGAACGTATCGAGCGCATCGTCATAACCGAACCAGCCTTTGACTTTCGTGACGAAGATGAATGGAACGAGACCTGCGCAAATTCCGATGACCACCGAACCGGTGGTATCAACGAATCCGCAAGCGGGCGTAATGACAACCAGGCCGGCGACCGCGCCAGAGCAGAAACCGAGGATGCTCGGTTTGCCCCGCAACAAATATTCAGCCATCGCCCACACGAACGACGCCACTGCGGTCGCGATTGTGGTCGTGGTGAACGCGTTCGCGGCGATCACGTCGGCGGCAACGGCGCTGCCGGCGTTGAATCCATACCAACCGACCCAAAGCATTCCTGTGCCGACCATGCTAAGCACCATGTTATGTGGTGGCATCGGTTCTTTACCGAAACCGAGGCGCTTTCCAAGGATCATGCACAGAATTAAAGCGGACCAACCGGAGGACATGTGAACCACTGTTCCGCCGGCGAAATCGATAGCTTTGATTTTCGCGTCAGCGTTCCAGACGCCGTTCATCATTCCGTCAACGCCCCACACCATGTGCGCGAGCGGGAAGTAAATGAGGACCATCCAGAGGGTCACAAAGAGAAGGACAGCGGAAAACTTCATGCGTTCGGCGATTGCACCGACGATCAGCGCCGGGGTGATGATCGCGAACATGAGTTGATACATGGAAAAGATGTTGTGCGAGACCCAGTGGCTGTAATCGGGATTAGGATTCGAATCGACGCCTTTCAAAAACGCCCAGTCGAACGTGCCCATGTAGGGCTTGCCGGAATGAAACGCCATGCTGTAGCCGAACAGCCACCAGAGGATGGTGACCAAGCCAGCGATGCCGAGGCATTGCGCGAGCACGGACAGGATGTTCTTTTTACGGACCAACCCCCCGTAGAACAGCGCCAGACCAGGAAGGGTCATGAACAAAACGAGCGCGGTGCAGGTCATTTGCCATGCGTTGTGGCCTGGGCCGGGGCCGCCGACTTTGGTTGCAATGTTGGTCATTGCGTAGTTAACGCGCGCACCGTTTCCGACATAGGCTTCGAGATCAGCGAGGCGTTGTTCGACCGATGGATCTTTTAACGCCGGCGCAGCCGGTGCGGCGGCGGGTGCAGTAGCAGGAGCGGGTGTTTGCGCGAAGGACGGCACGGCGTGCAGTAGAATCGCGCAAACAATGGTTAGGCTCAGGACAAGGTTTTTCATTCTGATTGGATAGTTGAAATTCAAAGTTGAAGATTAAACGGCGGATTCACCTTTTTCGTCGGTGCGGATGCGGATGGCTTCTTCGATGTCGGACACGAACAATTTGCCGTCGCCGATCTTGCCGGTGCGGGCGGCGTTCACGATCGCTTTCACTGCGGCTTCAACGCGATCGTCTGGCAGCACCAATTCCATTTTGATCTTCGGCAGGAAGTCGACGGTGTATTCGCTTCCGCGATAGATTTCAGTGTGACCTTTTTGCCGTCCGAAGCCTTTAACCTCAGTGACGGTCATGCCTTCGATGCCCAGTTCACTGAGTGCGTCTTTGACCTCTTCCAATTTGAACGGCTTGATGACCGCTTCGATCTTCTTCATAAAAAATGTTTGGCAATGCCGGTTACGAACCGGGTTGCATTGGTTTAGCAGCAGGGATGCCAACACTTTTTCAGAAGTCGGAAGTGCTTATTTGACAGGCATATAAAACTTATACACAGGTTGTGAGACCGTGTTTCGCCTGTAGAATTTTATCCACCTTAGCCGAATTTCATCAGGCGACGCCTGAACAGCCGCCCAGTAATTACCGGAGGAGGGCTTGCGCGTGTTTGCGGGCGGCTTCGGTTTGGCCACCGAGCATGCGGGCGATTTCGTTGACGCGTTGGGTGCGATCGAGAAGTTGGATTTCGGAAATGGTGCGGCCTTCGTGCTGGCGTTTGGAGACAACGAAATGCGTGGAAGCGGTCGCGGCCACTGGAGGTAAGTGCGTGATGCAAAGCACCTGATGAGTGCTTGCGATCTGCAACATCTTTTCTCCGACGACACCGGCAGTTTCGCCGCCGACGTTGGCGTCTATTTCGTCAAACACGAGGACGGGAATCTGGTCTTCGGATGCGAGCACGGTTTTCAACGCGAGCATGACGCGAGAAAGTTCGCCGGATGAGGCAATCGCACGAAGAGGGCGGGGCGGTTCGCCGGGATTGGGCGCGAATTGAAATTCGGACGCGTCTTCGCCTTCTGAAGCTGAGGTTAGCGCAACTTCGAAGGGGCTTTGCGCGAACCCGAGATCATTCAATTGCTTCGTGACCGCTTTTGAAAATTTCGGAGTCGCTTTCTTGCGTTGCGCCGTGAGGTCGCGACCGATGCGCGTAACTTCTTTTTTCGCTTTCGCAAGTTGTGCGTTTAGTCGTTCGACTTCGACGTCGCGCTGCTCGAGGTTGTGCAGTTTCTGTTTTGCGGACTCGCCGAAGGCGATCACGTCTTCGAGTTTCGGTCCATATTTGCGCTTGAGGCTCTGTAGCAGGTCAACGCGACTTTCCAGTTCACGCAATCGAGCGGGATCGACCTCGATGCGTTCAGAGTAGTGGCCGAGCGCAGCTTGCAATTCGCGCAACGACGAGGTGACTTGCTCGTGCGCGTTGAGGACTTCAGTTGCGCCGGGGTCGAGGCGTTGTAGTTCGTGAAGGTTGCGACCGATTTCGGCCGATTGAGTCAGCAACGAATTATCGGCTTCGCTCAAAACGTCGAGGGCATTCTGGGTGAGTTCAAGGAGGCGCGCAGCGTTGCTGGCGCGTTGAAAATCCTGGTCCACTGCTGCCTCTTCGCTCGGTTGCAAACGCGCGGCGCTGATTTCGTTCGTTTGAAATCGCAGCAGATCGAGTTGTTGAGCGTAGGTTTGTTCATCGACGATCAAAGCGGCTTTATCGGCTTCGATGCTGCGGCACAGTCGCGCAGCCGATTCAAATTCCTTGCGCAACGGCAGCAGTCCGGCGAATCCGTCCAGCGCGTCCAACTGACTGCGCTGACGCAGAAGCGACTGGTGCTCGTGCGGTCCATGCATGTCGACCAGATGTTCTCCAAGTTGGCTGAGTGTTTGCAGAGTGGTTGGGGAACCGTTGATGAATTGGCGATTTGAACCCGCAGCGCTGAACGTGCGCTTAATGATGAGTTGACCCTCGGCGCAAGGTTCGACGCCATTTTCTTCAAGCAACGTATCGATTGGTTTGCGTTTGCCAACTTCAAATACAGCTTCCACCGAACATTGATCTGCTCCCGCGCGAATGGCATCGCGATCAGCACGTTGGCCGAGCACAAGATTGAGCGCCCCGATGATGATCGATTTGCCCGCGCCGGTTTCTCCCGTGATCACGTTGTAGCCCGGCTGCAAGTGCAGCGTGAGGTCGCTGACCAGTGCAAGATTCTTGATGCGCAACGTGCTTAGCATGACGGAAGCCCATTATGACTTTTGAGCGCGCATTGGCGAACAAAAGTTAATCGCTCACGGAAAATATCGGTAAATTTCTTTGCGATGCAGGCAGCGAATAAACGTTACAGACTTATTCTCGAATACAAAGCCGATGCGATAATCTCCGAGCCGAATTCGATAATATTTCCCTTTTGCGTCCAATTGTTTGAGGTGGGGAACTTCCTGGAACGTGCGTGCTTTTTCCACGTGCTCAATTACGGACTGGATGCGCTGCAGTAGCCGCTCATTCGAAATTGCAGCGAGATCTTTTTCGAAACTTTCCCGGAAGAGAGTGTTCAAGTCGAACGTCGAAGTTTGCGGAAGATTTTGTCGCGGGTGACTAGACGAGACTTTTCGCCTGATTGAATCGCGCGAAGCATAGAGACGTCTTCGAAGCATTCTCGGATGGCGTCCCGTAGTAAATCCTGCCGTTCGCTAAGCACTTCAGTAACGGCGCTCTTGAGCATTCCTTTGAGGCGGCGTTCTTCGACGGCAGTCATGTGCAAAACGTAG
>JAQGOW010000491.1 GCA_028293405.1 Verrucomicrobiales bacterium | reverse complement strand
CGGTGACTAATGTCACTGTTAACGGGAAGCAAATCGGGAACCGCGTCTGTGTTCATCCGATGGAAGGTTGGGATGCTACACGAACCGGCGGGATAACCGACGACGTGGTGCGGCGCTGGAAACGTTTTGGCGAGAGCGGCGCGAAATTGATTTTTGGTGGTGAAGCAATGGCCGTTCGTGCTGATGGCCGCGCGAATCCGAATCAGTTGATCATCACTGAGGAGAATAAGGCCGGACTCGCCACCCTTCGCGAAACGCTTATTGCAGCACATCGAGAACTTTACGGAACCACCGATGATCTGGTCATTGGCTTTCAACTGACGCACTCGGGCAGGTTTTGCCGGCCGAACTCGAAACAACTCGAATCGCGCGTCGCGTACCGTCATCCGATTTTGGACAGGAAGTTCGGCGTGACGAGTGACTCGCAAGTTTTCACGGATGCTGAACTCAAGACGTTGATTGCCGACTATATTCGTGCGGCAAAAATTGCAGCGGAGGTGGGCGCGGACTTTGTCGACATCAAACATTGTCACGGTTACTTGCTGCACGAGTTTCTCAGCGCGTTCACGCGGCCTGGTCCTTTTGGCGGGTCGTTCGAAAATCGCACGCGGATGTTGCGCGAAATCGTTGAAGGCATTCGTGCGAGCGGGAACAAGATTGATTTGGCAGTGCGCCTGAGCGCGTTTGATTTTGTGCCGTTCAAACCTGATCCGACGCGCGCCGAACCCGGCAAACTCGGGCCCGGCATTCCGGAAGAATTCCCGCTGCCCTACCCTTTCGCTTTTGGAGCGAACCAGAATACTCCGCTCGAAACCGATTTGACCGAACCGGTGCAGTTCGTGAAATTGTGCGCAGAGCTCGGAATCAAAATTGTAAATCTGAGCGCCGGCTCGCCCTACTACAACCCGCACATTCAACGCCCGGCGGCGTATCCGCCATCCGATGGTTATCAAACGCCAAACGATCCGTTGTTTGATGTCGCGCGGCAACTGAACGCTGTGCGCCAAATCAAAGCGCAAGCACCGGCAAACATTGCGATTGTCGGCACCGGATATAGTTATTTGCAGGAGTTTTTGCCGAACGTCGCACAAGCGGCGGTTCGCGAAGGTTGGACGGACCTCGTTGGGATCGGCCGCATGGTGTTGAGCTATCCGAATATTTTTCCGGATGCGTTAGACCGTGGCGCGCTCTCGCCAAAATTAATTTGCCGCACCTTCAGCGATTGCACGACCGGCCCACGCAACGGTTTGCCGAGCGGGTGCTATCCGTTGGACAAGCATTACGCGACGAAACCTGCCGCTCAGGAGTTGAAACAGCTTAAAAAATCCTTGTGAGCCAACGGCAGGCCCCGCAAGCTGTTCTTTACAGTTCCTTTACAATTCACTTTGTAACCACAACACTCTAGCCTCGTCTGAATTGGACATGCGAAACCGAGGTGGAAATCACGTGTGGCACACAAAGCCCGAACTTCGGGCCATTTTTTTGCTTTTTGTTTGCTTCACCGTTTCGAACGTCTCCGCACATTTCATTGGCGATCCCACGCACGATCAACTGCCATTGCGTTACGCGAAGAACGTTACACCGCCCACCAACGTCGTCGTCTTTCGGGCGAAAAGTGGAGTCAACAATCACGCCTGGCAAATTGGCGATGCCTTCGCGCCGTTCGCACCACACGTCAAAACGCACTTCGACGAAAAGTGGTTCTTTGTCGAGTCGGATGGTTTGCCAGCGCACAATATGATGGTCGGCATCACTGCGTGGCAGCAGCAGGTCCCGCTTCCGCAGTCTTACTTCGGCGATAATGCGTGGCGCTTCCCACTGGCACCGGTTCCGGCAGCGCAACCCCGGATGATCAAAGGTAATTTTTTGAGCGGTGCGATCGCGATTGCGGTGAACGGCGCTCCCATTTTCAATCCGCAGAATAATCGCGGCGAAGTTTCCGCGCAGATTGGCGAACTGGACCAATGGGGTGGCCATTGTGGACGGGCCGACGACTATCACTACCATGCCGCGCCATTGCATCTGCAAAAGGTCGTTGGCCCTGCGCTGCCGATTGCATATGCGCTCGATGGCTATGCGATTTACGGGCTGCTCGAACCGAATGGTGCCGCGCCACTGCACCTCGATTCCTGCAATGGTCACACTACACCCGCGCTCGGCTATCATTATCACGCTTCGCTCGAATATCCTTACATCAATGGCGGTTTTCACGCCGAGGTAGTCGAAGCGGACGGACAGGTTGATCCGCAACCCAGAGCGCAAGGCGTGCGACCGGCATTGCAACCATTGCGTGGTGCGGAGATTGTTTCGTTCACCAACTCCGTCGATCGAAAATCCTTTTCTCTTGGTTACACCGTGAACAACCGGCCCGGCGGGGTGAATTATACCAATACCGGCGGCGGCCAATGGACGTTCCAATTTTTGAACACGGATGGCACCACACGAGCGAATACATACAGCGCTCGCCAAGGCCGACCCGGAGAAGGAGTTCCACCACAGCAACGCGCCAACGGAAATCGTCCACATCCTCGGGAGCGTTCAGGCCCGCAACAGCGGCAACAATTAGACAGCTCCTCGCCACCTTTGAACTTCACGGCCAAGCATAGCGGGAGCTTTCTACTCACGAGTTCTGCTGTCACCAACGGTGGCGCGTTACCGCAAGAGTTCAACGGCGATGGCGCAGGCATTTCGCCGCCGGTCGAATGGAAAGGTGCGCCTGCAGGCACGAAGAGTTTTGTCGTCGTTATGGATCACCTTGCGCCGGGCAACGAAATGAAATGTTACTGGACGATGTGGGACATTCCGGCAACGACGACAAATTTGCCGAAAAACGTGCGCAACATCGGACGCCTTGGCGGAAGTTTTCGCGGACGCATTGGCTACGAGCCGCCGCATTCGCAAGGTCCGGGATTAAAGACCTACACCATCCATGTCTACGCGGTGTCAGCAACGCCGCAGTTCGCGCAATCTCCAAGCGCAGTCACGCGGGATGATTTGCTCAACGCGATCAAAGACACCGTTCTCGACAGCGCAGAGTTGAAAGTGACTTACACGCGTCCCGAATGACTCGATGAAATTCCGAATTCTCAATCCGATTTTGTTGCTGTCCCTGTGCATTGGCTCTGTCGGCCTGCGCTCAAGCGTTGCCGCAATTAGCCAACCTAACTTCATCGTCGTTCTTGGCGAAGGCGCGGGTTGGACCAGCACGTCCGTGCAAATGGATGACCGCAACGAGGCGTCGAAAAGCGCGACCGTGCACACGCCCAATCTCGAACGACTCGCCCGTTCCGGCATGCGGTTCTCGGACGGCTACGCCGCTTCTCCTCGCTGCACACCTTCCCGAGCGGCGTTGTTGACTGGCATAAATCCGGCAAGGTTGCACATGACCTTCGTCCATGAGGGAAGGCGCGACAGTGGTTCGGAATTGAATGGGCGCGTCGTCACTCCCATCGCCTCCACCGAACTCCCGACAACAGAAATCACCATTGCCAAATTTTTAAAGTCCGCCGGTTACGCGACGGCGCATTTCGGCAAATGGCACCTTGGTCGCGTCAGCCCCGGCCAGCATGGGTTTGACGAAAGTGACGGCGCAACTGGCAACGGCGGCCCGGACAATGTCGCCACTCCAAATCCGAAACAAGCGTTGGCGATGACGGCTAAAGGAATTGATTTTGTCGAACGCCAGATGAAAGCGGGCAAGCCGTTCTACCTTCAACTCTCGCACTATCCGAATCAGCCCGGGAAAGCTCCCGGCCAAAATCGCGCGGGCAAATCCACGGACCAAGATGTTCTCATCACCGATCGAACTCTCGGCCAACTCCTCGACGCAGTCGAACGGCTACATCTCACATCCAGCACCTACATTTTATACACCACCGACCACGGCACGCCCGGTCGCAATCCGCCGTTCACCGGTGGCAAAGGCACGGTGTGGGAAGGCGGTTTGCGTGTGCCGTTTATTGTCGCGGGTCCTGCGGTGAAAGCAGGCGCTTGTTCGCACATTCGCGTCACGGCTCTCGATATTTTCCCGACCTTCGCCGAACTGGCTGGAATTCGCGAACCGTTCCCGGCGTTACTCGAAGGCGGGAGCTTTGCTGGCATTCTGAAAAATGGCGGCGCCGGCGATGTAAAACGGAAGCAGTCTGGTTTTGTCGTCCATTTCCCGCATTACGACAAAGACTTCATTGGGCCTGCGTCTGTAATTTATGACGGTCACCTTAAGCTGGTTCATCCCTACGAAACCGGCACCGCGAAACTTTTCGACATCGCACGTGATCCCGGCGAACGGCACGACCTTTCGCTTGAAAAACCAGACACCGCAAAAGAATTGGACGCGCGCTTGCTGGCGTATCTCAAGTCTGTGAATGCTCAAATGCCCAGACTCAATCCAGGCTACGAGTCAGCAAAGCGACCGCGCTGAAGAGCGGCGATCGAATACTTCCGTCACAGACCCGAGTGTCAGAAACTATAGTCAACGTGACCAAAATCAAACATTTTGTG
>JAQGOW010000467.1 GCA_028293405.1 Verrucomicrobiales bacterium | reverse complement strand
TCACGCGCAACCAGGTCATCAGCTTCATCATCGCGGTCGTCGCGTGTCTGTTGTTGGTCCTGTGCGGATTCCCACCGGTCACCGCGTTTTTCAGCCGATTTGAAAATCATTGGATGATGGACATCGTCGCCGGTTTCAGTTCGCTGACGCATTTCGAAGGCTTTATGAAAGGCGTTCTCGACTCGCGCGACGTCATTTACTTCTGCTCGATCATCGTGTTCGCACTGTTCAGCACTGGAGTCATCATTCGCGGTCAACGCGCCGGTTAATCTGAAATTGAAATTTGAAATCTGAGGTTTTGATCAAATGAAACAAAAGAACTTCGAGACAATTCTGTATTCAACAGCCGGTGTGCTGGCGATGTTCGTCGTGCTGCTGGCGTTCTACGTCGTGACCAGCGCGGTGAAAGCGCGCGTCGACTTAACCGCAGACAAAGTCTACACCTTGTCACCCGGCACCAAGAAAATCCTGAGCAAACTGGATACGCCGGTTACGATTCGCTTCTACTCCACGCAGAGTGATAACAATCCTCAACTCGTCCCGCTGAAGGCCTACGGCCAACGCATCGACGATTTGTTGAGCGAATACAAGCAAGCGTCGCACGGCAAAGTTAAAGTGGAAAAATACGACCCTACGCCCGATTCGGATGCCGAAGATCAAGCGCACTTAAACGGCATCGACGGTCAACCGACGTCGCCGATGGGTGGCGACAAGTTCTACATGGGCCTTGCCGTCAGCATGCTTGATGAGAAGGTCGCCATTCCGTGGCTCTCGCCCGATCGCGAAAAGCTGCTCGAATACGACATCACGCGCGCAATCGCACGCGTCGTCAATCCGAAGCCCGCCACCATTGGTGTGATGAGCGCGTTGCCTGTGTTCGGCAACCAAATGCCGGCGCAACTCGCCCGTCGCATGAACCGCCAAAATCAGGACCCATACACCTTCATCAGCGAATTGAAAAAGGACTTCACGGTGAAAGAAGTCCCGATGACCGCGGATAAAATCGACGAAGACCTCAACGTCCTCGTCGTCGTCCATCCTCGCGACATCACCGAATCGACTCAATACGCCATCGACCAATTCGTGTTGCGCGGCGGACATTTGCTCGCATTCGTTGACCCGCACGCTTACTTCGATCAAAAGCAGGATCAGATGTCGCAAGTCATCGGCGAAAGCTCCGGCCAATCGAGCTTGGATAAATTGCTTAAGTCCTGGGGCCTTGAGATGGACATCAACAAGGTGGCCGCTGACATGACCTTTGGCGAAACGCGCGGTCAAGCGATGCCCACTGTGCTGATGCTCTCCAAGAGCGCTATCAATCAGGAAGACACCGCCACCAGTCAGGCTGATTCGGTCGTGCTCGCATTCTCAGGCGCGTTCACTGGCAAGCCCGCTGATGGCCTCAAAGAAACGGTGTTGCTGCAAACCTCGCCTCGTTCACAACTCGTCGACGGCGTGATGTCTAGCATTGGCGGCCAACAGATCATGAAAGATTTCAAAGACTCCAGCGTTAACTACGCCTTGGCGGTTCGTTTGACGGGTAAGTTCAAAACCGCGTTCCCCGCCGGTAAACCCAAGAAAGCCGATGCCAAGGACGATAAAGATAAGCCTGCTGATACAGAGAAGGGCCTGACGGAAGCGACCAAAGAAGGAGCGGTCATCCTCGTCGCTGACTCCGATATGTTGAACGACCAGGTCTGCGTTCAAGTGCAGGACATCATGGGTTACAAATTGGTCCAACCGAAGAACGGCAACCTCGCGCTCGTGCAAAACTTCGTCGAAAATCTCGCTGGCGATAGCGACCTCATTTCGATGCGCAGTCGCGCCAGCGTGACGCGTCCGTTTACGAGACTTCAGGACATGGAAGCTCAAGCCAACCAGAAGTGGCAGACCAAGCTGAAAGAGCTCGAAACACAGAAACAGGAAACCGAACGCAAAATCAGCGAGCTCCAGCAAAAGAAGGAAGGCGCGCAGCAGAAGTTTATCTTGTCGCCTGAGCAGCAGAAGGAATTGGAAAACTTCCGCAAAGCGAACGTGGAATTCAGCAAGCAATTGAAGCAACTCCGCAAAGATTTGCGCCGCGATACCGACACCCTGCAGTTCCGCACAAAGATGGTGAACATCTTCGCCATGCCCGTAGCCGTCGCGTTCGCCGGTATCGCCCTCGCGTTAGTGAAACGCAAAAAGACTGCCGCGAAGTAATTTGAAATCTGAAATCTGAAACTTGAGTTCACATTCCCATGAATCGTAAACAACTCAGCATCCTCGTCGTGGTAGCCGTTGTCATCGGCATCGCTGGTATTTTGGCGATGAAAAATCGCCAGCAATCGTGGACGGAATCGTCAGCAGCGCTCGGCCAAAAATTGTTGGCGAACCTGCCGGTGAACGACGTCACACAGATTCATATCAAAGGTTCGAGCGAATTGAACCTCGTCAAAAAAGACGATAGCTGGCGCGTCGCCGAACGCGGTGATTACCCTGCCAACTATTCCGAAATCAGCGATTTCATTTTGAAGTCCGCTGACTTGAAAGTGCTCCAGTCCGAACCGATTGGCGCTTCGCAATTGGCACGCATGGAATTGGAAGCGCCCGGCAAAACCGGCGGCAATAACGCGACCTTGCTCGAATTCAAAGGTGCTGGCGGCAAAACGATTCAGTCGGTGTTGCTCGGCAAAAAACACGAGCGCAAATCCGACCGCCCATCGCCCTACGGCGGCATGGACAACATGCCAGATGGCCGTTACGTGATGCGCGCCGACGACAAAAAAAACGTGCTCTTAATTTCCGATCCACTTAGCAACGTCGAGCCCAACGCCGATCATTGGTTGAACAAGGACTTCTTCAAAGTGGAAAAAGTCAAAGCGATCACGTTTAATTCCACTAACGCTGCGAGTTCATGGAAGGTGACGCGCGACACCGAATCTGCCCCGTGGAAATTGGTCGACGCCAAAGCCGGTGAAGTTCTCGACACCAATAAAGTGTCTGCGCTCGGTAGCACGCTAAATTTCCCGAGCTTCGTGGATGTCTCAACGAATTCAGCCGCGGACGCTGGTCTCGATAAACCGATGACGCTCGCCGTCGAAACGTTCGACAACTTCACTTACAACATCAAGCTCGGCAAAGTGACGCCCGAGAACAATTACTACACACAAATTTCTGTCACAGCGAACCTGCCGAAGGAACGCACTCCGGGCAAAGACGAGAAACCCGAAGACA
>JAQGOW010000446.1 GCA_028293405.1 Verrucomicrobiales bacterium | reverse complement strand
AAGACCCGCTCGTACCGGATTTGCAGGCAATATTTGTCGCGTGGGGAGTGGGGATTAAATCAGGCGCGACTCTTGGCGATATCAAGAACGTTGATGTCGCGCCGACGATTGCGAAGGTGCTGCAAGTTGAACTTCCGAACTGTGATGGTAAATCGTTGGACAACATTCTGGTACGTTAAACGGGAGAGTGGAGTCACTCGTGATGGTAGGGAAATTCGTTGAATTGCAGCCAAAACACTTTCAACGCTTGGACCAACTGCATTAGTTGCGAGACATCGTTCGGTTTTACGAGGAACGCGTTGACCCCGAGTCCATACGCGGCGACAACATCGTTGGGTTCACGCGATGTGGTGAGGATGACTACGACGGTAGCGCGCAACTGCGGTTGTTGGCGAATCCAGTGAAGAACTTCCAACCCGCTTTTGATCGGCAGTTTGAGGTCGAGCAGGATGAAGCAGGGAAGTGGAAATTGATGGCGATCGGTAAATGGGCCAATGCCACTGAGGTAATCGATTGCGGCTTGCCCGTCGGTGGCGACCTGGAGCGAGTTGTTGATTTCCGCTCTTTTGAATGCGCGTCTCATGAAAAAGACGTCGTTTTCATTGTCTTCTACTAAAAGGATCGGGCCGCACTTATTGGTCATGTTGCCTCCTGAAGTTCGATCCAGAAACGGCTTCCCTGGCCAGGTTGGGACTCGACGCCGACTTCTCCTCCCATTCGTTCAACAGCTTTTCGCACAATGGCAAGGCCGATGCCCGTTCCCTCGTAGGCGTGCGCCTGGTGAGCGGTTTCGAACATGCGAAAGATTCGTTGCTGATGTTCCGGTGCGACGCCGATGCCATTGTCGCAGATCCACACGCGCACTCTGTCGTTGCAACGGTCGGTCGAAATCGTGATATGGGGTGTTGTGCCTCGGGGGACGAATTTTGCAGCATTGCCCATCAAATTGGAGATGCATTGCATCATGGAGGGTTCGTGCGCGAGCACTTTCAACAGCGGACCGTTTATTTGAATTTCGGCGTTCGGTGGCTGGAGGGTAGGGTAGGCCTGTAGCACTTCGCGGATCAGCCTTTCGAGATCGACGGGCCTGAGCTGGATTTGCGTTCGCGCGACGCGGCTATAGGTCAAGATATCTTGAATGAGGTGATCCAGGCGGGCGGCGGCGTTGGTGATTCGCTGGGCGTAATCGCGGCCGGTGTCGTCTAGAACATGGCCGTAGTCTGAAAGAAGGAATTGCGAAAAGCCCTGCATGGCCCGCAAGGGAGCGCGAAGGTCGTGCGACACACTGTAGGAAAACGCCTCTAGTTCGGACACTGTTTCCCGCAACTTTGCCGTGCGCTCGGCGACACGCATTTCAAGTTCGTCGGCGTAGCGACGTGACTCTTTTTGAGCTTCTCGCAGTTCATCCTCCATTTTCTTTTGCGCGGTCCAATCGCGGAAGACTTTAGAAAAGCCAACCAATTGGCCATCGGCGTCCCGCACGGCGGTTGTCATCCCTGCTGCCCAGAATCGTTGCTGTCCTTTGCGCATCATCCAACGGTCATCACTCGCAGCACCGCGCTCCGCAGCGGTTTTGAATTCTTGCTGTGGGACATGCGCGGCATTGTCTTCGGGGGTAAAGGCCAACCCAGGGTCAGAGCCGATGAATTCATTCTCGGTGTAATGTAGAATGCGTTCGACACCCTCATTCCAACTCGTCGGCCTGCCGTTGACGTCCGTCATAAAGATGGCGAAATCTTTGACCTGGCTGACGAGCATGCGAAAGCGCAGCTCGCTTTCGGGCAAGCGTTGTTCGGCTTGTTTGCGGTTGGTGATGTCCTTGCCTTCAGCGATCAAGAAAAGGATTTCGTTGCGGACGTTTCGGACGGCGGTTACCGCTGTTTCCGCAACCCGGAGTTCGCCCGTCCGGGTTTTGAAGGTGCACTCGCGATTGGCTCGAGCGGTTGGGCGCACGGCGGCGGCGATTTCCTCGCGCCACATCTTTTGCGTGTCCAATAAGCCGGCGAAAAATGGCGTTTCCCACATGGGACGTCCCACAATTTCTTCGCGCGCAAAACCGCCTGTTTGCAATGCGAGTGCGTTGATGTCCTCGACGATGCCGTCGGGGGAGAGCAGGGCAGTGAGTTGATATTGTTGATCGAAAACAGCACGGAAACGCCGTTCCTGATCTTCCAACTTTATCTCTGCGCGTTTGCGTTCACTGATGTCGTTGAAATAAATGGAAAGGCCGTCCCGGCATGGATAAGCAGTGATGTAAAACCATTTGTCAAATGGCCGGTAATAGGTTTCGAACTTTTTGGTTTGTTGTTCGCGCAATGCTCGTTGCAGTTCGGCTTCGAGTTCAGAACCGACAGCGTGTTCAAACTCCAGCCACGCGACGCGCCCGAGCAGGTCTTCTCTTTGGCGGTTGAGCAGCGCTTCGGCCGGCGGGTTGATGTAGGCAAAGCGCCATTGATGATCCAACATCACAAATGCGTCAGTGATGCTTTCGAGGATATCGCGTACATTCTGGTCGGCATCGAGGTGCGGAGGCATCGACGGCTTTGAACGTTGACGTTCGCCTCCCACCGCCTTGTCTAACGATTGTGTCTCCGACATAACCAAATAGGACTCGTCCGTTCACCCTACTTCGACAAATCAGTATTCGGAAGGGGCGGAATCCTGTATCCTAACCTGCATTTTTGGTGGGGTGTCGACGGTTCGTTTCCATGTGCAACGAAATAGTCGTCATTTGAGGTCTGTTGCGCCATTGTGCAGTGGATTTTTTTAGAAACGCAGGACATGAGTGATTTTTTTCAATTGCTAAAAACCGACACCTCGTCGAAGGCGCGCCTGGGCCGCATCAATACAACTCGCGGCATCATTGAAACGCCGGTGTTCATGCCGGTCGGCACGCAAGCGAGCGTCAAGGCGCTGGACTCGCGCGAACTTCGCGAGATGGGCACGCAAATCATTTTGGGCAACACGTATCACCTGAACATCCGGCCGGGGATGGAAATTATCGGTGAAGCGGGCGGGTTGCATCGGTTTATGAATTGGCCATTGCCGATTCTCACGGACAGCGGCGGATTTCAGGTTTTTAGTCTGGCGAAAATCCGGAAGGTGAAAGCGCACGGGGTAGAGTTTCGGTCGCACCTGGATGGCTCACCATTATTTCTCGGGCCGAAGGAGGCGATGGAGATTCAGCGCATTCTGGGATCGGATATCGCGATGTGTTTTGACGAATGTCCTGCGCACGATGCACCGGCAAAAATGCAGCAGGAAGCGGTTGATCGGACAATTCGTTGGGCCAAAGAATGTCGCGTCCAACCTCGCGCGAAGGGGCAGTTTGTTTTCGGAATTTGCCAGGGTGGAGTGAACCCGCAATTACGCGAACATTGCGCCAAGGAAATTGTGGCGATGGATTTCGACGGCCACTCCATCGGCGGCGTGAGCGTCGGTGAACCTGAACCGGAAATGATGCGCGCCGTTGAACTGACCGAACCGTTTTTGCCCGCGAACAAACCGCGCTACGCGATGGGCCTGGGCACGCCCGCACAAATGGTTGAACTGGTTGCCCGTGGTGTCGACATGTTCGATTGCGTTCTGCCGACGCGCGTGGCGCGAAACGGCACGGCGTTCACAAAAAACGGTGCCGTGAGCATCAAAGGCGGCGCGTATAAAAAGGATTTCACACCGGTTGAAGCCGATTGCACCTGCTTTTGTTGCCAAAACTTTACGCGCGCTTACGTGCGGCATTTGCTAAACGTAAATGAAATCCTCGGCCTACGATTGCTGAGTGTTCACAACTCGCACATGTATTTGCAAGTGATGTCAGACATGCGCGCGCATCTCGCGGCGGGAACTTTTGGTGAGTTCCGACGTGAGTTCATCGCGAACTACACGCCTTCGCGTAAAATCCTTTCAGCGCGTGTGAAGCAATCGCTGGTCACTGATGATCGGGGTTGATATAACTACAGTTGCTTTGAAAGTTGCCCGACTAAGTTTGTTCGCGCTTTTTGCGTTGATTTGCAGTCTGTCAGCGTCCGCAGCTACCGTCGTCCAATCCATTCAAACCGTCTTCATCATTCCGATGGAGAACTATAATTGGTCGTCGATAAAAGGGAATCAGTACGCGCCTTACCTGAACAACACGCCCCT
>JAQGOW010000436.1 GCA_028293405.1 Verrucomicrobiales bacterium | reverse complement strand
CGCCTGCGATTTACAGAGCACCCATTAACCGTTTATAAGCACATGGCAAAATATAAATTAGAATACATTTGGTTGGACGGCTATGAGCCCGTCCCGAACCTCCGCAGCAAAACCAAGATCGTCGAATTTTCGAAGTTTCCGAAGCTGAGCGAATTGCCCTGGTGGGGCTTCGATGGCAGCTCGACGCGTCAGGCCGAAGGCAAAACCTCGGACTGCATGCTGAAACCTGTTGCAGTTTATCCCGATTCCACGCGCAAGAACGGCGCGCTGGTGATGTGCGAAGTTTACATGCCCGACATGAAGACGCCGCATCCGAGCAATAGTCGCGCACCGATCCTGGACGATTCCGGCGCGTGGTTTGGCTTCGAGCAGGAATATTTCTTCTACAAGGACGGTGTGCCGCTCGGTTTCCCGAAAAACGGCGGTTATCCGTATCCGCAGGGCGAATATTACACTGGCGTCGGTTACAAGGCTGTTGGTTGCACCGCTCGTGAATTGGCCGAGAAGCACATTGATCTGTGCCTCGACGCTGGCATCAACATCGAAGGCATCAACGCTGAAGTGGCGAAGGGCCAATGGGAATTCCAGATCTTCGGCAAAGGTTCCCGCACCGCCGCCGACCAGATGTGGGTTGCGCGCTACCTTCTCTCGCGCCTGTGCGAATCTTACGGCATCGATGTCAATTGGCATTGCAAACCGCTGGGCAAGGACGTCGATTGGAACGGCTCCGGCATGCACAGCAATTTCTCGACGACCCACATGCGCGAAATCGGTGGCAAGGAATACTTCGAGCAACTCATGGCGGCGTTCGACAAATACAAAAACGAACACATCGCCGTGTATGGCCCGGACAATCATCTGCGCCTGACCGGTCTGCACGAAACGCAGTCCATCGACAAATTCAACTACGGCGTGGCCAACCGCGGTGCGTCCGTGCGCGTCCCGCACAGCTTCGTGAACGACAACTACAAAGGTTACCTCGAAGATCGTCGTCCGAATTCGCAGGGCGACCCGTATAAAATCGCCAGCCGCATTCTGCAGACGATTGCCACCGTTCCGACGGGCAAGGCCAAGGGTGCGAAGGCAAATGGAAATGGCAAACTCGGCAAGCGCCAATTGGTAGCTGCTTAAGTTGCTCGGGGCTGACAGCGTTTTTTCCTCCGCTATTGTAGGCGGGGGTGCTCAAAAGCGGCGCGGACGAGAGTCCGCGCCGTTTAGCTTTTTGTTCGGGCATAGGAGGTAGTTGCTTCGTTCGTTCACGTCTTGCCGTGATGCAGGCGGCTCTGTTGGTCAGAACCGACGCGCTGGAACGGCGACAAGCCGGCTAAACTCTCGTTTGCGGCAAAAACATTGTTACCATTCCGAGGTGAGCGGCATTTATCTATAGATGCAGGAAATGGATGACATCTCGTTATTGCGTGAATACGTTGAGCGCGATTGCGAGGACGCCTTCGCCGCGCTCGTCGCGCGGCACGTCAATAAAGTTTATTCCATCGCGTTGCGCCACGTCCGCAATCCCCATCACGCTGAAGAAATCACCCAGGCCGTTTTCGTTACCCTTGCAAAACAAGCGCGGCACCTGAGCCCTCGCGTCATCCTCTCTGGTTGGCTGTGTCGAACCGCGCAATTAACAGCCGTAACTTTCATCCGCAGTGAAACCCGCCGCGCCCGCCGCGAACAGGAAGCTTATATGCAAAATTCGTCGCCCGAAACCGAGACCGATGTCTGGCCTCAAATCGCGCCGCTGCTCGACACCGCCATGGCGGGTTTAAATGAATCCGATTACCACGCGGTCGTGCTGCGTTTCTTTGACGGCAAAAGCATGAAAGAAGTCGGCGCAGCCCTCGGCGCAAGCGAAGACGCCGCCAAGATGCGGGTCAATCGAGCTGTTGAAAAGCTGCGCGTGTTCTTTTCCCGGCGCGGCATCGTCATTTCGATCTCGGGCTTGACTGCGGCGATGTCTGCGAGCGCCGTTCAATCTGCGCCGGCAACCGTCGCCAAAACAGCAACTACAGTCGCGTTGGCTCAAGGTGCGACAGCTTCCACTCAAGCGCTGGCGCTCAGCAAAGGAGTTTTGACAATTATGGCATGGACAAAAGTTAAAACCGCAATCGCTGTGGCAATCGTTGCGGTGCTGGTCGCAGGAACAGCCACCGTCGTCGTCACAAAAATATCGCACCGGAGGCCTGCTTCCACCGACGCTTTGACGATTCAGCTTCCCCGGAATGCGAAAGACCAGGATCCAAAAAGCAACCCCGCACGACCGAGTGTGGGCCCGGATCATCCGATTTCGACACCCGACCCAAATGCGCGATTCGCCACTCTGACTCCCGAGCAGCGCGTCCAACAAGCGCGTCGGCATTTTCCGCAGTCGCTTGAAGATTTGCGCAAGGAAGGTCTGGTCCCCTCCCACCCATGACCAAGAAATCTGCAGGCTTCACGCTGATCGAGTTGCTCGTCGTCATTGCGATTATCGCCATTTTGGCAAGCCTCGTCCTGCCGTCGCTCGCCCGTGCGAAAGCCAAAGCCCACAATTCCGTTTGCACCAGTAACCTCCGGCAGCTCGGTATCGCCACGCGCCTGTATTGCGAGGACAACCGCAGCCGAATGCCCAGCGCTGAAATCCTGCCCACGCAACCGATCACGCCCGCCAGTCCCCTGCCCCGAGTTTGCGACGTGCTTGCGTCTTACATCGGCAGGGTCTCTGGCCCCACCTCCAACGGCGTGTCGGTGTTCAAATGTCCCTCCGACAAAACGGCCCTGTTCACACTCGAGGGTTCCAGCTACGAATGGAATGTGGAGCTCAACGGCCATCGCATCGACGAAACAAGGACAACAAACGATTTCATGTTTCTGATCGACCAAAGCACCGGTCAGGTCGGGTGGAGCACCAACTTCATGCTGACCTTGGCGCCACGATCGACGCCGCTGTTCCTGGATTACGAGGACTTCCATCCTCGCGCGCCTAGATCGGGAAAAAACGTCGTCTACATGGACGGTCACGTTGCGCCTCTCGAAGTGTCACCCGGGTCCACGCCGGGAGATGGCCAAGGCGGCTGATGAACAGGTGGGCGAACCCGTTTTCAAACAAACGACGCTACACCTCGGTCCCGCCCTGCAAAATTTCCGGTGCAAGGGACGTTCATTATCGGGCTAGACTGCGGAATCCTGACCTTGCGCTTTGGCAGAGAAGCTAGCGCCGCATTGGGCGCGTGCGAAACCCTGGTCTGACAACACCATCGTATATCGTCCTTTTTCGATTAAAGAGGTCTTTATAGTCGGGATGAGCTTCGGGCAATTTAGCTAAATAATCCTTCAGGAAGGCTTCTGCCTTACTGTGAAACCCTTTCGCACAAAGATTTCCGACCGTTGACTTGATGGAATCGATCGTGAAAAAGTTTTCTTCGCCCAGAAGTTCCCTGCGTAAGGCGAGGGCTGTGGAATAACATTCGACCGACCGCTTATCGCCCGCAGCGTACAGGACGTGCCCTAGTTGATGATATGCGGCTGCGGTGAGCGGATGCTTTTCGCCAAACTTATTCTTTGCCTGCCGCAAAGTAGTTTCGGCGAACTCAAGCGCCTCTGTTCGTTTCAGCTGGAAATACACCTCAGCCAGAGCGCATTGCGCCATCAAGGCGTAAACATCATCGGGTGAATAAGTTTTGTTCCATACAGCGTACGCTTTTTCTAGGACCGTTACTGCGCCATGATAATCCTTGTCGCGGACAAAACCGATCGCGGTATTATAGAGCGACATCGCGGTATCGACGTGTTCCTCACCAAGAACTTCACGCCTGATTTTTAGAGCTTCGTGTATAGCGGCTGCACCTGCTTCGAAGTTTTTCAGCAGATTTTGCGTGGCGCCTAAATCATTTAGAAGGTGGCCCCTGAACAGCACATCTTTGACTCCGAGTTCATCATAAGCTATCAGCGCTCGCTCAATCAGACGAAGCACATCACTGTCCTTGCCCCGATGATGGAGCGGGTACGCTTGCAGCCATAGGAGGTGAACTGAAATCTGCGGTGCGATTCCAGACGAATTGACGCACCATTCCCGTAAGTGGTCAATTTCGGCCTCAAACCGTTGTAAATCCGCATAATCTCGTTTGATTGCTTGGAACCAACCGGCCATTC
>JAQGOW010000424.1 GCA_028293405.1 Verrucomicrobiales bacterium | reverse complement strand
CACAAACTCGAGAATTTTTAAGCGAGTTGGTAAATCGTGAAGGACGCGGAAGAATTTGGCCAAAATAGACGCCGTTTATGACAGCCGGCTCTACTTTGGCCAAATTCTTCCGCGTCCTTCACGGTTTACCAACTCGCTCAAAAATTCGCGCGTGTGTGAAGCGACCTCGAGCCGGGCGTCAGAACCCAGCAGTTCGTCACAAAGCCGTTGCAACGTGCCTCTGTCATCGACATCGAATCCTCGGGCAAGTTGATGGACATCAACGCCAACCTCGGAGGCGCGACTGATAGTCTGTTCGAAAACTCGCTCCGTACTCCAATCGATCTGTTCAAAAAGCGCGCGGTGTAATTTCTTTAGTCCTATCAAATAATAGCCGCCGTCATCCGACGGCCCGAGAACGATCCGGTCACCTGGCTTGGATAACTGGTCTGCGGCTTCGGCAAAGGTCGACGGCAGAACGGTCGGACTGTCAGAATTGATCAGGCAGACAGATTGAAATCCAACGGCCAATAAATCTTCGACCGCATTGGTCAACCGCTCACCAAAACCTTCTCCGCGCTGCGGAAGCAGACCAAACTCATGCGGCAGAATATTCTCGTAGGCCGCTTCGCTTCCTAGGGGAGTATGAATCCCGACGCCGCGTGCCGGCGCGGTTTCGGACGCTTTGGCGATTGAGCTTGAGAGATCGCGCAGAAAACAAATGTTGAGCTTTGCTGATTCTTCCGGCGTGAGCGGCGGCGTCAGTCGCGTCTTCACCTTTCCGGGTTCGGGTGCTTTGGTCATAATGCCGAGCGCACACAAACCTTTTACATTCTCTGCTCCCCTGGAGGGCGTGAGAATTTCGAATGGTTTCATCGTCAGAATTTAGTGCTCGCTGATTTCGTTGGTTTTGTCCCCGCCGCTGAAGTTGTTCCCAGCACTGATTAATTCTTTATATTTATAAACTCTTTCTTCTTCATCTTCATCGCGCGAATAACTCGCGATCAAACACAAACTATGAATGAGGAGATGACAAAATAGGTTGTTAATAAGGAAGAGGTCGGCGTAGGCAAATGACGAGACTGTCACGGCCAGCCAAAGCTGTTCCGTGTTATTTAAAGTTGTTGGTCATTTGCTGGGCGCTTGATTAACACTCCTGACGAATCTGGACCAGGTTCCAGAGTCCGGAGCGACTCGTCATCGCCAGGTTTCCCAAGCTGAAAGGTGGCTCCGGCTTTTTAGTGCGAGTGTTTGCGATCCTGCCTTAAATTAGACGATGGGTTTGTTTAATGTTGCGGCCGGCGTTTATGTGCCCAATCAATGGAAACTCAGCGAGGGCTTTGAAATATCCACCGTTAATAATAGGACACGTGTAAGGGCTAATATTTCGCTTGAACGCTTAGGGGCCTTTTTTTTGACAGCGGTTTGTTCCCTTTACGAACCTGTTTTCCTCATTCTTGAGTCACCGTGCAATGAGGTCAAAGAACTCGAGCTTCGAAAAACTGAGGGAGAGCCTTACCATACCGACGTTTTCTATTCCGAGCTGACTACTCGGGATAAGCTCACCGCGATATTCTCGAAATACGAGGAATTGTTAATTAATGATGGATTTATTCGTTTCGGGGCAGCTTCGCAGAAAACGAAGGATGAGATATTCGTCGCGTATTACAAAGTTGTTCATCTCCTCGGAACGGGGCCTATTCCCTTTGAACACGTTCTGGAACGGTTCGAAATCCCAAAAACAGAGCATTTGGTGACGGCGTGGGATCTGTTTACGCAGGATTCGCCGGGAACAAAGTCTCGATATGAACCGGAGACGGGCGACATTTACCACATGTTGGAATGTTTGATTCGCAACGGGACTATCTTCTTCGCCAAGACAGTCGAAGAATAACTGGCGGATGCCGTAATGTTAAATGCTAGGCTGCCAAAAACTTTTGGAACTTAAGCTCGCCACCTTCCGTGGTCGAAAATGTGCTTGGTTTAGTTGACCGAAAGTCGCGGCAGGAACGAAAGTAGGCGCTGAATCATGCACATCACCGACATCATGCAGGGTGACTCTCCCACCTTTTCGTTTGAGTTCTTTCCTCCGAAAACGCCGGAGTCGGCCGAGATTCTCTATCAAACGATTCGCGATCTCGAATCATACATGCCGCACTTCGTCAGCGTCACTTATGGCGCCGGCGGCTCCACCCGGGATTTGACCCATGATCTGGTCGAGCGCATTCAAACCACCACGAAACTGGATCCGATTCCGCACCTGACCTGCGTCTGCCACAAGGAAGACGAGATTGAAGCGATTCTGATTCGATATGCGAAAACCTGCATCGGAAATATTCTTGCCCTCGGCGGCGATCCGCCGCGTGGATGCAGCTACGACAAGTCGAGCGATGCCTTCCAGCACGCGAGCGATCTGGTGAAGTTCATTCGCAGATTTAACGAATCCGGCGCGCATCCCGATCGCCGGGGTTTCGGGATTGGCATCGCGGGTTTTCCGGAAGGGCATCCGTCAACGCCGAATCGGCTAATCGAAATGGATCACCTCAAAGCGAAGGTCAACGCCGGCGCCGACTACATTGTCACCCAATTATTCTTCGATAATCGCGACTTCTTTGATTTCCGCGAACGCTGTGTGCTCGCCGACATCCACATTCCCATTATCGCCGGCATCATGCCGATTACCTCCATCAGCGGATTTAAGCGCATTGCTGAGCTCGCGGGCGGCGCCCGCTTTCCGGCCAAGCTTTTGCGTGCTCTACAGCGCTGTCAAAACGATCCTGAAATGGTCAGCCGCGTGGGTGTTCACTTCGCCCTCGAGCAATGCCACGATCTTTTGGATAACAACGTTGCCGGTATTCACTTCTATACTCTCAATCGTTCCGACGCCACGCGGGTAATTTTTGACAGCCTCGGAATTCCGAGTCGGCGGATCGCCCAGACTCCAACCGTTTAGCGAGCGATACGAATTTCTTCAGTTAACTAACGACCGACTTCACGAAATTTGCGCGCAGCCTCTGATGCGCGGAAGATTTCGCGATGTGGCAAAGACGGCGCAGCCTGAATCTGAAAGTTGCGGCTCTCGCAACCGGGGTGGCACTGCTGCTCATGCTGTCGCACTTCTTTTCCATGGTGGAAGTCATGACAGCGATGCAGCAACGCGTGATGCGTTGGGGGGCTTGGAGCGCCGTTTGTTACCCCCTGCTTTTTGCGCTTTGCAATCTGCTCCTTTTGCCTGGTGGAATTTTATGTGTTGGCAGCGGTTTTTTTTTTGGCCTCTGGTGGGGATTTTTTATTGTCCTAACCGGAAACATCATCGCCGCCGCGGCAGCCTTCGCGATTAGTCGATCTGTCGGGCGAGACTGGTTCCGTGAAAAACTTTTGCAACACGCCACGCTGCGCGCTCTGGAACCAGCCGTAGAGCGTGAGGGATGGAAGATCATCGTCTTAAGTCAGCTCCATCCCTTCTTCCCCACGAGTCTGCTCAACTATCTCTACGGTCTGACCCGAATTCGTTTTCGCACCTACATGATTTGGGTGACGATCGGGCGGATGCCTGGTCTTTTTCTTTATTCGTATTTGGGGACGTTAGGCCAATTCGGTCTTAATCTGGTCCACGGCAAGACCCATCCGCGCGTGGTGGAATATTGGATTTGGGGCGGCGCATTCCTGGTTAGTGCGATTCTTCTGGTGATCTTCAGCCGAATTGCGGCTAGAACGATCGAAAGGGCGCAGAGGGCAGACAGCCGCGCGCGGGGCGGGGTTTCGAAACAGCGGGCGCGGGAAAAATCTACAATATAAATATCTATCGAAGAACATGTTATGTCTAATCAACAGCTCGTCGACGCCGCTATAAATGTCCGATCCCATGCCCACGCCCCGTACTCACGCTTTGCTGTAGGTGCGGCTCTGCTCACGCGATCCGGCAAGGTCTTCGTCGGATGCAATGTCGAGAATGTTTCGCTTCGACTCACTTTGTGCGCCGAGCAGGGCGCGGTCAGCGCAGCCGTGGCAAGTGGTGAGAGGGACTTCGTAGCCATGGCGGTCGTCGCCGATTCCACTGAACCGGTCGTGCCTTGCGGCGGGTGCCGGCAAATGCTCGCCGAATTTAACCCTGACTTGGAAGTGATTACTTCGACCCCGAATGGGCGAGTTGAGAAATATGGATTGAATGAACTACTGCCTCGTCCGAAACAGGGTATTTTGGAGTCTTTTAGAAATGACTAAGTCACCCATTGCCTACGATGTGGTCGTCGTTGGAAGCGGTCATGCCGGGATTGAAGCGGCCCTCGCCGCGGCTCGCGTCGGATGTCGCACCCTGATGTTAACGCAGAACCTCGATACCATC
>JAQGOW010000408.1 GCA_028293405.1 Verrucomicrobiales bacterium | reverse complement strand
ATTTCGCTCTTCGACATCAACAAACATCGCGAGGAGATGGACAAGGTCAAAGCCGACCTTAAAGAAACGCAGGGCTACCTGAAGAACGTTACGAAATACGCTATCGGCCGCCTCGAAGCGTTGCTCGCCAAGTATGGTCCGATCTACCCGCGCATGACCAAGTCGAGCCGCTACGACGAAGTCGACGCGCGCGAAGTGGCGTTCAAGGCGTTCAAAGTCGCTTACGATCGCGAGTCGGGTTACGTCGGCTACAAAGTTTCGGGTGAAGAATTTAAGTTGGAGTGCACGAAGTTTGACAAGTTGCTCATGGTGTTTCGCGACGGTCACTACAAAGTCGTCGAGTTACCGGAGAAAATGTTTGTCGGACCGGACCTGGAATTCTGCACAATTCCCGATCGCGAAAAAGTTATGACGTGCGTTTACACCGATCGCGAGGCGACATATTTGAAGCGCTTCACATTCGGCGGCACCATCATGAACAAGGAATATTTCTGTATTCCCGAGAAATCGCGCATCTTGTATCTCGAACCGGAAACGCCGAAGCAATTGTATATCCGTTACAAACCGGCGGCTTACCAGAAGATCAATCAACAGACGTGTGATCCTTCGCAAATCGAAATCAAAGGCCCGAAGACGCGTGGCCGGCAGATTTCAATCAAGGAAGTCGCCGCCGTGAACAGCAAGCCACCGCGTGGTTGGGATGAAGCGGCGCCGACCACGAAGCTGGCGTTTACGTAATTTTTGAATTCACCAAGCCGCCTGCTCATACACAGAGTCGGCGGTTTTTGTTTGTACGGGTCACGGCGTTCGCTAAAATTTTCCCTTTTAGCTTGGAGCATCTAGCCCTTAGCCTTGCCTCATGATTTGGGACCTGCATTGCCACATCGCCACCGTGCCCGGGCGCACGCCGGATGAGCGCATGTATTACCTGGTCCAAATCGCCGACCGCATGGGCATTGATCGCATGTGCGTTTATATGGGGATGAAATGGTCGGATGACCCGACGCCCGCGGATTTTCGCAATCAGAACGATGAAGTTCTTCAGGCGCTGAGTCATTGGCATCATCGCGCGTTTGGTTTTGCTTACATCAACCCGAAATACGTCAAAGAAAGCCTCGACGAAATCGAGCGCTGCATCCGCGACGGTCCAATGGTTGGCATTAAACTTTGGGTGGCCGAACGGTGTAATTCGCACGATCTTGATCGGATTGTCGAACGTTGCGCAGAGTTGAAGGCGGTTATTTTTCAACACACCTGGCTCGTCACTTCTGGTAATCGTGCCGGCTCATCGACGCCTCAGGACATGGCCGAGCTCGCGGGTCGTTATCCGAATGTGCCGATGATTCTTGGGCACACCGGCGGGGATTGGGAGCTCGGGATTTGCGCCATTCGTGCGTCGAAAAATGTTTCGGTGGATTTGGCCGGCTTCGACCCGACCAGCGGTGTGACTGAAATGGCCTATCGCGAACTGGGTGCTGAACGGATTATTTATGGAAGCGACGCTGGAGGACGCAGTTTCGCGTCGCAGCTCGCCAAAGTTTCCGGCGCGGAAATTCCTGAGTCGGCTAAGAAACTGATTCTCGGACCGAACCTGCGCAGAATGATGTTGCCGATTTTGCACGCGAAAGGAATGCAGGCATGACGCACTTCATCGACACCAATGTCACTCTCTCGCGCTGGCCTTTTCGGCGCTTGCGCGGTGACGACACGGTTGAGCTGGTAAAGATCCTGCGTCATCACGGCGTCACGCAGGCTTGGGCCGGCACATTCGATGGCGTGTTGCACAAAGACATCGCCAGCGCGAACGAACGGCTCGTGCACGAGTGTCGTCAGCACGGGCATGGAATCCTGCTGCCATTTGGCACGGTGAACATCATGTTGCCGGCGTGGGAAGAGGATGTGCGCCGTTGTGTGGAGGAACACAAAATGCGAGGGCTGCGAGTGTTCCCAAATTACCATGGTTACAAGCTGGACCATCCTGATTTTGCGCGGCTGCTTGCGATGTGCGACGAACATCGCCTGATTCTGCAACTGGCCGTCTCGATTGAAGACGAACGCACACAGCATCCACTCTTGCAGGTGACAGACGTGGACGCCGCGCCGCTTGCTGGACTACTGAAATTGCATCCGCGCCTGCGCGTCGTGATTCTCAACAGCCTTCGCGGCACCGGCACGAGGAATCTCAATCATCTAAGCGCGTGCAAAAATGTGTCGTTCGACATCGCAACACGTGAAGGTGTTGAAGGCTTGAAAACGCTTGCAGAAAAAATCTCCGTCGATCGAGTTCTCTTTGGTTCACACGCACCGTTTTTTTACTTCGAATCGGCGGTGTTGAAGTTGCGAGAGTCAGGCTTGGGCGAAGAACAGCTCGCTCGCATTCGCACGAAGAATGCCGAGGCGTTGTTGCTCGGTTGATTTTTGGCTGTTTCATTACGCGCGGCGTGGCATATTCGCCAGTTAATGAACGTCAAAACATTTGTCATTCTTGCGTCCCTGACTTTAGCACCGGTCGTCCACGCCGACTTGCTCAGCACCCTAACCAGCAGTCCCGCCGCGCAGGCGGCCGCTGCAGCGTTGCCACAAGACCAGGTCGTGCAAGGGCTGAAGGAAGCGCTCAGCAAAGGCGTGCAGAACGCCATCGCGCAGCTCGGGCACGACGGCGGTTTTCTCACCAACGTCAGCGTGAAGATTGCGATTCCGGACAAATTGAAGAGCGTCGAAAAAGGTCTCCGCGCCGCTAAACAAGACACGCTCGCCGACGCTTTTATCACCACGATGAACCACGCCGCCGAACAAGCGGTGCCCGAAGCTGCTGTTGTTTTCGGTGATGCCGTAACTTCAATGTCGATCGATGATGCGAAAAGCATTCTGTCCGGCAGCACCAATGCTGCGACGCTGTATTTCCAAAAGAAAACTCGCGCGGCGTTACAGGCGAAATTTTTGCCGATCATTAAGGCTGCGACCGACAAAGCTGGCACGACTGCGGCGTATAAGAAGTTCATGTCGAAAGCAGGCGATTACACCAGTTCCTTCGGTTCGTTCGGAACACTTGCCGGCAATCTCACGAAGACTGAATCGCTCGATGTCGATGCTTACGTGACCGGGAAAGCGTTGGACGGATTGTTTAAGATGGTTGCGAACGAAGAAGCTGCCATTCGCAAAGACCCTGCCGCTCGCACGACCGATGTGCTCCAAAAAGTTTTTGGCGCGGTCGCTAAGTAGCTCCAGCTCGCTCAAGCTGTAGCGGTCGAAAAATAGGCGCGCTGCTTGTCGGTGATCGGCAGGTTCACGCGGGACATGACCTGCAACATGTCTTCCCACACCTTGCGTTTCTCGCTCATCGCCTGGTTGCGCAAGAGATACGCTGGATGGAACGTGGGCATCAGAGGTGTGTCGCGAAATGATTTGAAGTTGCCGCGCAGTTT
>JAQGOW010000405.1 GCA_028293405.1 Verrucomicrobiales bacterium | reverse complement strand
TTTCTAAAAAGCTTTCGGCAGCAGCTTTCAGACTAAGGAGCCTTTGCTTGTGCCGATTCGGTTGGCTCGTACCATTCGCCGCGAAGCCAATCTGCAATCAAACCGATCGATACAGCGTCGAGAACTTTGTCGTCAGCAAAGGCGGGCATGCGGTCATTGTCATCGCCGTAATAGTGAGCAGATTTCGGATTGCTTGTTACGCCGACGAGCCATTCGCGCGAACCCCAGCGGGTGAGATCCGGGCCCGAAGCGTCCGCGTTCTTCGAGCGCAGTTGGTGGCACTCCGCGCAACCGACTCCCTCATTGAACGACTGAAGACCGTGTTGAATTTGGGCGGAGCTGGAGGCATCGAGTTCCTTTTGCGATTTGAGTCCAGCTTCAGCAGAAACGGCTGCGATGACATTCGTGAGATCGGCTTTTTGCTCGGGTGAAAATGCTCGAAGCTTTCGCGTAACGAACTTCACCATTTTTCCATTCTTAAATTTGGTTCCACCGAAATAATGCGCGCCGCTGACCTGGTTGGGGTCGAGCAATCCAGTGAGCCATTCGCGCGAGCCGAATCCTTTGAGGTCGCTGGCGGTAGGCGCTTCTTTCAGCTTGAGGCCGGTGCCGTCGTGTCCATCGTAGCGGTGGCAACTGGCGCAATACTTAGCGAAAAGCTTCGGGCCTTGAGTGAACGGGTCCGTGCGCAAAAGGCTGACGGCGCCGGTCGGCGGAATGCCTTCGGGAGCGTTCGCTAGGTCTTTGATGCGCGCCGCAGATTCTTCCGCTTGGGTTTTCGCAGCTACGATCTCAGGCCGACCTCTATCTTCGCGAATGGCGACGTAAGTGAGCAAGGCAGCGCCTGCAATCAACGCAAACAACAAAGCGATATTGAATTTGTGCCCACCGGATTTGCGGCCGATGACCGGCATCAAAAACAAAAGCAGCATGATGACGCTCGGTATTGCAATCGCACCCAAGACTTCCGTGCCGCCGGGGAAGTATTTAAGAAATTGAAACAGGAAGAGGAAATACCATTCCGGACGCGCGGCGGAAAAGTTCTCGGAAGGATCAGCAGGCGGCCCCAGTTCGGCTCCGTGATTTTTCAACACCAACACCATCACCGCTGCCATAACCGCTAAACATGCGATGGCATCAATCAACATTTGATCGGGCCAGAATGCTGCGTCAGGTTTGCGATAAGGCTTCTTCGCCGTGATGCCGTGCCGACGAAACAGCGCGATGTGACCAACGATCAGCACAATAACAGCACCAGGAAGCACCCCGGCATGCAGTGCAAAAAATCGGGTCAACGTGTGGTGCCCGTAATCGACGCCGCCGATGATTATTTTTTGAACAGCGGTTCCGACAAAAGGCGTGATGGCGGCGATATTGGTCGCGACTTTCGTCGCCCAATAACCTTTTTGATCCCAGGGCAGCAGGTAGCCGGTAAGTGACAATCCGAGCACGAGAACCAGCAGCAGGAGACCAAACCAATAATTAACTTCACGGGGCGCTTTGTAGGCACCGTCGATGATCACCTGCACCAAATGGAGCACGAGCAGGATATTCATCGCTTGCGCGGTGTAATGATGGATCCCGCGCAAAATCCATCCGCCGATCATGTGGTTCTGGATGTAAAAAACGCTTTCCCACGCCGTTTGGGAACTGGGCGAATACGCGGCCCACAGTGCGAAGCCAGTGATGATCTGGATGACAAAAGTGAATGTGAGCGTGCTGCCCCAGACATACCGCCAGCGCGCGCCGCCCGGGACGTTTTCAAAAAGCGCCTCGCGCGTGAGCTTGCGACAACCGGTGCGATGGTCTAGCCAATCCAGTAGTTTGCTCATGCCGGGATTTTCTCGCGCGTGCCGGCACGGAAGTTTTGGAAGGCAACCCAGATTTCGTTATTACGCACTTCGACTTTCAGCGAATCCATCGGGCGCGGCGATGGGCTTTTCGGATCTTTAATGCTGCCATCGAGGGAAAAATCGCTGTTGTGCAGCGGACACAGAAAACATTTTTGCTGCGTGTTGTAATCGATGAACCCGCCGGCGTGCGGGCAAACGACGTTAAAAGCTTCGACCGTGTCTTTGTCCGGTCGACGAAGATAGACGGCGCCAATCGGGGTGTTTGGATACCGATTCCACGCGTCCGTTCGATCCGCGATAACTGCGAATTTTCTAGGTACACCGTCAGCAGGAAGGGAACTGAGCGAGGCGACGCGAATGAAACTTCCCGTGCCGCCTTTGCGACGTAGCGGGTCGAGCATCACGGAAATGGCGGCTCCAATCGGCGCGAGAACCGCAACCGCACCGAGCACGACTGTGGCAGCTTGCTTGAAAAAGCTTCGACGCCCAGCAGGATCGTGTGTGCCGCAGCCACATTGATGGTGCGCTCCTGCATTCTGTTTTGGCTCTTCCGGACTCATTTCAGACGCAAAGCATAGGCACGCTTTTACGCGCGCGCAATGACTGCGGTTAATCGTCGTCGCGCTGGATCGTCATTTCAGTCGTGACCAGGTGATGGTCGGACAAGCCTTCGACGAAACCATCTTCAGCCATCGCGAACTTGTGCGATTGAAACTCCGGCTGCGCCGTCGGCACGAGCACGCGATCAAAAGGCGCTGGCGGATAGCGATGCGATTTTTCAGTGAGGATGTCCTGCGGGTTTAAATCGACGAACCCGGCGGCTTCGTAACTGGCGATGCAGTCTTCCGAATGTTTCATGGTATTGAAGTCACCTGCAATTACGATGTCTCGCTCGACGCCTTTGTTCCCGCGAAAGTGCTCTTCCACTTTTGGCAACGCGCTGATCAACGTCTGTGCTTCTTCGTTACGATGTGGGACGGTCGTGCCGCCGCCGATATTCGATTTCATGTGCACGGGGATGAGGACGAAATCGGTTTTACCCTTGCCTGTAGAAAATTGCGTCGCGTACGGCGCACGGTCCCATTTCTTCAAATTCGCGGAGCTTTGGCCGTGATCGACGGGAATCTCGATCGAATCACTGGCAGTGACAACGTCCGCGTTCCACATGATTCCAGTGTTCTGGCCGCGTTCGGTGTGCGAATCGAACATGCGATAATGCCAATGCGCTCCATTCGCCGAGAGCAGCCCGACTGTTTGGTTGAGAATAACATTATTCAACGTCCCCGGTTCCGTCTCGCAAATTTCCTCAAGCCCGAGCACTTGCACGTGACTGTTCTGAATGTAATTAGCGATGACGTGCGGATCGGGTTGATCTGAACGGCGATTGGTATTTCCAAGCCATTCCATGTTCCAGGCACCGACGGTGAGGGTCTGCGGTGTTTTTGCGGTTTCGCGAACAGCGACATGTTTACAGGCAGTGAGCGAAGCGACGACGAGCAGGAGCAGCGGAACCAAACTCTTCTTGTTCATAAAAGTCTGGGCAGCTTACCAAGGGGCGGAAGTTTTCAAATTGTTTTCTGCGGACTTTCGCTGATGTCGCCGCTGCTTTATCTTTTTCGAGTGAATAAGGACCAGGTTGCCGAGATTCTCAGCGAAATTGCGATGCTCCTC
>JAQGOW010000373.1 GCA_028293405.1 Verrucomicrobiales bacterium | reverse complement strand
TACAGCACCGGCATTCCCCAATATCGAGCGCGTCAGAACCAGCCGATGCAAACGCATGAAACAATGCCAAGCACTACACCTAACAAATAACCGCCGAGCAAAAGCAGAAGAGAATGCCACGTGCTGTTCCAGAGCATCGCGCGATTTTCAATGATGCTCCATAAAACCCGCGCCGGACTTGGAAAATAGGGGAGTGGGAGCAAACGCCAGCCCGTGGTGATTCCCTCAAGCACCGCCAGCAAAAGAATGGCCGCGATGAAGATCGGACAATTTTGTCGTGCCCATGAACGCGGTTGAGGCAATGGCCTCTGCAACCCAGCGAGCACAAGACTCAAAACAAAAAGGCCTCCGACAAAAAACGAGTAGACGCGCGATTCTTCGGCCGGTTCTGCTTTCGAAATCGCCAAATGAAACACAATTGCCACCAGAGCAGCAGCCGAAACGCCGAGGGTGGATAGCCATGCTGCTGGCACGCGGTAATCCGATGCGGGTACCGGTGCGCCCGGTCTTAGCGGGGCGGTCGTCGCCGGCGTTGGGTCGACGCGTGTTGTCATCGGGGCTCTGCTCGGGCAATTCGGGAACGGGCCGAACAACAAGTTTCAGCAAAAACCGGCGGTCCTTCTGTCTCCAATTCGCGCGCGACAATCGCGTCATGAATTCCCGGGATTTGTCCGTCGGCGACCGTTTCCACCTGCAGGGTTTTCAACCATTCATCGGTCACGCCATCAAACTCCACAAAAATTCGTTTGGTCACAGCCGCAACGTCCGTGGTCGCGCTCAACATTCCGATCGCCATCATATCCTGCGCCGCGGCCTGAATGGCTTCGCGTCCGCCGGAAACACTCGGTGTGAATCGCAAGGCGCCGAGAGCCTTTGCATTCAGTTCAGGATTGGACGCCAAATAGCCTTTCTCAACCGACATTTTTGCTGCGGCTCGTGGATTCGTCTCGACCCACTTTGCGCCTTTAAGAATGGCGCGCACGGCGGCGGCGCACGTGTCGCGGCTGCCGCCAGTCGCAAATTTGCCGTTCAACATAATACTGCAACAATACTCGTTCGCGTACTGCGGATCGACGCCCAGATCGGCGATGTTTCGCACCTTACCTTCTGCCAAAAGCAACGAACCAATTGGCTCGGAAGTCGCTACAGCGTCAACCTCGCCTTTTTCCATCGCCAACGCCAGTTCGCCCGAAGGGAACACACGCCATTCCACTTCAGTCTTGGGGTCGATCTTGTTCCTGGATAAAACGCGATTTGCGAAAATAAAGGGTGGCGTCCCCATGCCCGGCACTCCAATGCGTTTGCCGCGCAGGTCAGCAACGGCTTTGATTTTTCCATTCACACCGGCTTGGATTCTCAGGCAGCCCTTATGAACGCCTGCGGTCATTTTGACGTCCAACCCTTCTTCGATCGGCTTGAGGAACATCATGACCGGCTGTTGGCCGAGGTCAATTTTGCCGAGGTTCAACAGGTCCTTGAATTGCGTCCATTCGGTCCTGACCAATTCCACGTCCACACCTTCCTTTTCGAAAAACCCATATTCTTTAGCGACATAGATCGGCGCTTCGCACGTCAGCCCCATGTAGCCGATTCGGACTTTTTTTCGTGCGCTGGCGTTGGATGGAGCGTTCTCCTCCGACTTCTTGCAACTGATGATCGCCACGGAAGCGAGCGGCAGGCCCAGCAGAAACCTCTTTCGAGAAATGCGTAAATTCATTGGCGTGGCGAAGCTACCCATTTCCTAATCAATCGGAAACAAAAATTCTCTAGGTGTCACGCCCGAACAGGCTATTCGCAACGTCGCAGGCAAACTCCGCAACCGCCGTCAAATCGAAAACAATTGTAAAACTGCCGACGAACGGCGAAAATCGCCGAAAGCTAATCCAACTTCAGCTCGTATGGCGATTTACAAAGAAGAACAACTTCAGGAGATTTCGAAACAGTTCCAGATCTACGGCGAGATTTTGCACGCCGAAACCTGCAAGATCGGTCACATCAACGAAACCTATTCGGCCACCTATAGACAAGGCGGCACGAAAGTTCGTTACATTCACCAGAAGGTCAATCAAGCGGTGTTCCGCGACCCAGTGAGCTTGATGTCTAATGTCGTGCGGGTCACGCGCCATATCCGCATGAAGCTGGAAGGTCAAAAGGCCAGCGACATCACGCGTCGTTGCCTGACCATTGTTCCGACGCGCAAGGGCGACTCGCACTATCGCGATGCGAACGGCGAATGCTGGCGCACGTTTGTCTTTGTCGAAGGCGTGCAGACTTTTGAGTGCGTGCAAACTCCTCAACAGGCTTTTGAAGCTGGACGCGCCTTCGGCGATTTCCAAAGTTTGCTCGTCGATTTGCCCGGCGAACGACTCGTTGAGACCATTCCAGATTTTCATAATACGCGGAAACGGTTCGCAGCATTGCAAAAAGCAGTCGAGAACGATCATCTCAATCGCGCTGACGAATCGAAAAAGGAAATCGAGTTTGCGCTTAAACACGAGAACATCGTGGACGTGTTCCTGAACGCGCTGGCAAAGAAAAAGATTCCAGAACGCATCACGCACAATGATACGAAGTTCAACAACGTGATGCTCGACGTCGTCTCTGGTGAAGCCATGTGCGTAGT
>JAQGOW010000377.1 GCA_028293405.1 Verrucomicrobiales bacterium | reverse complement strand
AACAAAGCGTTGATTTCCGCACATGGCGAAGAGCTTTTCGCCGCAGCCGCAGCCTCCGGCACCAATCTGTATTACGAAGCCAGCGTTTGCGGCGGCATTCCGATTATCAAAGCGTTGCGCGAAGGCTTTGTCGGCAACCGCATCACGCACATGTACGGGATCGTCAACGGGACGTGCAATTACATCCTGACGCGCATGAAGCTGGAAGGTTCGGATTTCGAACCGACCCTCAAAGACGCGCAGAAGCTCGGTTACGCCGAGGCCAATCCTTCGCTCGACGTGGATGGTTTTGATGCTGAACACAAAATCGGCATCCTCGCATCCCTTGCGCATGGCTTTTGGGTGAAGCCTGAAAAAATCCATGTCGAAGGCATCACAGCCATCGGCAAGACAGACATCGAATTTGCCGACAAACTTGGTTACACGATCAAGCTGCTCGGGATCGTGAAGCTGATCGACAAACGCGGCATTCAAGTTTCGGTTTGCCCGACGCTCGTTCCGAACTCGCACGTTCTCGCGAACGTGAACCAGGTGTTCAACGCCGTATTCGTTCGCGGCGATGTCGTTGGTGACACACTTTTCTACGGACGTGGCGCCGGCAAAGATGCAACCGCTAGCGCAGTGCTGAGCGACGTCGCTGACGCGGCACTTGATTTGAAGCACGCGACTAAACAACGCATTCCGCCATTTGTGCCGCATGATCGTGATGGCGTGGTGTTGCCTGTTGAAGAAGTGCGTTCGCGCTATTACCTGCGTTTGAGCGTCGTGGATAAGCCCGGAACACTCGCGCAAATCACTGGGATTTTGGCCGAATCGAACATTGGCATTTCATCGGTGATTCAGCCTGAAGGTCAGCAAGGCGAAAGCGTCCCGCTGATTCTGATGACGCACGAGGCTCCATTCGGTGCGATGAATAACGCCCTCGACGCCATCGCGAAACTGCCCGTGATTAAATCGAAACCGGTGATGATGCGTGTGGAGACTTTTGCCTGATGAATTCAATCCAACCACAATCAGGAAATCGTTGGCGCGGTGTTGTTCATGAATTTCGGCAATACCTGCCGGTCACGGACAGTACGCCGATCATCTCGCTGAACGAAGGTAATACGCAGCTGGTTCGCGCGGACAATTTTGTTAAGGCTATCGGCGGTGAGTGCGAGCTTTGGCTGAAATACGAAGGCATCAATCCCACCTGCTCTTTCAAAGATCGCGGCATGACGATGGCCGTGACCAAAGCGGTTGAACGCGGCGCGCAGGTCGTCGTTTGTGCGAGCACCGGCAATACTTCCGCCTCCGCTGCCGCTTATGCAGCGCGCGCGAAATTGAAATGCGTCGTGCTGCTGCCCAACGGCAAAATCGCGCTTGGCAAATTAGCGCAATCATTGATGTATGGCGCGACCACGATCGCCGTGGAAGGTAATTTCGATGAAGCCCTGCGCATCGTTCGCGAACTCGGCGAGACCGGCAAAATCGAAGTCGTCAACAGCATCAACCCTTTCCGCATCGAAGGTCAAAAAACGGCGTCATTCGAAATTTGCGATCAACTCGGGCGCGCGCCTGATTTCCATTTTCTGCCGGTGGGCAACGCCGGTAACATCACGGCTTATTGGCGCGGATTTAAAGAATATTACGCGGCAAAAAAGTCGGATCGTTTGCCACGCATGTTCGGTTTTCAAGCGGCAGGTTCGGCTCCGATCGTCGATGGCGCACCGGTTGCAGACCCGCACACTGTCGCGACAGCAATCCGCATCGGCAACCCGGCGAGTTGGCAACAGGCCACGGCGGCGTTAAAGGAATCAAAGGGTCACATCGACAAAGTCACCGACGAAGAAATTTTGGCGGCGTATAAACTGATTGCGCGCACCGATGGAATTTTTGTAGAACCAGCATCCGCAGCGTGCCTGGCAGGCTTGATCAAATGCGTGAAGGCCGGAAAAATCCCGGCAGGCAGCGTCATTACTGCGACGATGACGGGTCATGGTTTGAAAGACCCGGATAACGCAATCAAGACAGCCGGTTTCGAACCTATCGTGGTCGAGGCGACGAAGGACGCGGTGATGAAAGTGATCGGATTTTAGTATGGCTTTAATCGTTCAAAAATACGGCGGCACATCGGTCGGTAATCCCGAGCGGATTAAAAACGTGGCCGCTCGTGTCGCGAATTATCGGAAGAAGGGCGACCAGGTTGTGGTGGTCGTTTCCGCAATGAGCGGCGTGACCGACAACTTGATCAAGATGGCCAAGGAAATCATGCCGTTACCAAACGAGCGTGAAATGGACATGTTGCTCGCCACCGGTGAACAAACGACCATCGCGTTGACTGCGATTGCACTCCACGCGTTGGACATCCCCGCGATTTCGATGACGGGTGCGCAAGCAGGCATCACGACCGACGGCGTTCACACAAAAGCGAAAATCCAAAACATCACGCCGAAGGCTGTCCACCAACTACTGGATGCCGGCAACGTTGTTATTGTCGCCGGCTTTCAAGGTCAAACGATGGAAGGTCAAATCACAACGCTCGGTCGTGGGGGTTCTGACCTGACGGCAATCGCGCTCGCGGCTGCGCTCAAAGCGGACCTTTGCCAAATTTATACGGACGTCGACGGAGTCTACACGGCCGATCCTCGCATCGTCCCCAGCGCGAAGAAACTCGCTGAAATTTCTTACGACGAAATGCTCGAACTCGCAAGCCTTGGCGCGAAGGTGATGCAATCGCGTTCGGTTGAATTCGCGAAAAAATTTGGCGTCGTGTTTGAAGTGCGGTCCAGTTTGAATGACAACCCAGGAACTATTGTGAAAGAAGAAACTCTCAGCATGGAAGGCGTCGTCATTCGCGGCGTCTCGCTCGACAAAAATCAAGCCAAGGTCACGCTCGTTGCGGTGCCGGATCGTCCGGGCGTCGCCGCCCACGTGTTCAAGGCCATTGCCGAGTCGAACATCAACGTGGACATGATCGTTCAAAACATCAGCCACAACCAGGGCGCGCCAGCCACTGATATTTCTTTCACCGTCGACAAACCGGATTTGCTCAAAGCAACGAAAGTCATCGACAGCCTCAAAGAAAAAATTGGTTTCCGCGACGTCATTGCCGACGAAAAAATCGGCAAACTTTCCATCGTCGGTGTCGGCATGCGCAGTCACCCTGGTGTCGCAGC
This sequence comes from Verrucomicrobiales bacterium, assembly GCA_028293405.1. Lineage (GTDB taxonomy): Bacteria > Verrucomicrobiota > Verrucomicrobiia > Limisphaerales > Palsa-1400 > JAICXV01. The sequence goes on along the minus strand of JAQGOW010000377.1, from coordinate 1,514 downwards.
GAAAATGTTCGAAACACTCGCCAGCAACGGCATCAACATCGACATGATTTCCACGAGCGAAATCAAAATTTCCGTCGTCATCGAACTCACCAAGGGTGAACAAGCGATGCGCGTGATGCACGAAGCGTTCCTAGCGAAGTAAACGAACAGGCAGGCCTCCTAACGCGGTAATTGCAATCGGTAAATGCGGACTGGCGCGTTCGACATGTCAGCGGTGAGGTAGCGAAGATTTTGGTCGAACATATTTCCGAGCGTAGGCCAGTTCGTGAAATTAGCGGTTCCTTGCAAGCTATAGTTCATGCCCGGTTGGCCGTGGGCGAGAATGTAGGCGCCGTTTGTGTCCGCACCGTTTTCCAACAAAGGCGCATTAGTCAGGCTCAAAATCCAACTATCCAAAAGCGCGACAGTGTTGCTGTCCACGACCGTTTTGGCCAGAGGCGGCATGGCGCTTGTGTCGAGCGCATTGACTCGAACGCGCATGATCGATTGTGGAATGCTTCCCGCGCGAATGACGCGAGCGCCCGCAATGCCCAAGGTGCTCACGACCGTTCCATTGACGATGCCTTGATTAGTGAGCGCGGTGTCGAATCGCCCGTCCCACATCGCTTGTGACACACCGCCCGGCCGATGACAAAACGCGCAATTCACATCCACGTACGAGCGCACGCGATGCGACAACGGCAAGGTGGTGTTGGTCGCGTTGAGTTGAGCATAAGTCGGGATGTTCGATTCGATTAACGGCGGATTGAACATGCCGAGATGATTCCAGGTGCGCAACTGGTTGTCGGACCGACCGGTCGTCGGGTAGGTAAAATTGCCGTTCATCTGACGCGTCTTGAGGCCGAGAACGAAGTGCGCATTTGCGTTGTGACAGCGCAAACAATCTTGCGGACTCGGGTAGTAGTAATTTTGCGTGCGCGTGCCACTAGCCGTCTGGATGCTGAGTGTTTCGTTAAAACTGTTCGTTAATAGATCAGCGTCACTTTGGTCGCTCCGCCATTTGTAAGTGATGCCGTAAGCCGAACTGTTCGTATCGAGCACCAGCAGTCTTGTTTCGAGGCGTCGAAAGGAATTGGGATTGTTTTCGTTGGTCAAGATGGTGAAGTTTTTGATGAAGACCGTGCCTTGCGGAAAACTCCACTCGCCCGTCGGCGAAAACGCGACCTGTTCGTTGGTGCCATAAGGCGAGCCGTCGTTCGGCAATGCAATCCAACGCCGTTTATCTGCTCCATTGGCCCACAGCGAAACATTGACGTCATACGGAATAATCCCGTTCGTCGGAGTGAGCGAAGCAAGGTCGGTAAAGATGCTGGTCTTGGAAAGTTGCGGCGGTGGCAGATTGGTCACCGTTTTATGAACGAGCTTCAAAATGTCGCCCCGGCCGCCCATGCGGCAGAAGTAAAGTTCGTTACTCGAATCAAGTCCGAACGTCGAAAGGCCGGTGTAATCGCTGAAGCCTGATGGCAGCGAGGCGAGATTCGTCACGGTAGGCGGGTGGATGAAGTCGTAGGTCA
>JAQGOW010000375.1 GCA_028293405.1 Verrucomicrobiales bacterium | reverse complement strand
GACAAAGCTAAACGCCCCAAACAGAACAACCACTCCGCGCGCCACCTCGAGGTGAATCATGTAGAGCACCAGAATCAAGCCGATGACATTGACGGCGCAGGCCTTGGCCAGTTGCCAATACATCTCGCGACGCGACCCCAAAATCGGCCTCTTATAAAACCCTTGCGCCTCCAAAACCAGCGGAGCCAACGGGATGATCACCAGGAACAAAAGGAAATAGCCTTGGAAAAACGGCTGAATCGGGTCCATCAAGAAGTGCAACCCACCCACCGCTACGCCAAAGCTCTTATTCAGGTTAAAGCGCAGCCAGTGCGCCATCCACAGGGAGAGGGCGCAAAGTGCCCCATCCAAAAATTGGAGAATCTGGGTTCTGAGCTGACGTTGACGACGTAACATTTCCTTTTAAAGAGTCGCCATTATAATCAGGAAACCTCAGTAAAAGCAAACTTTCGGCCGAGTTTCGTGTGTAGTGGGAACACTGACTTCACGACAGATCCACACTACAGATTCCGGACCGCAGCGTGCTTAATCCCGCTCCCCGTACAACCATCTTTTCATCAGCTTGGTGTAATGCGGCATAACGACATACGTCATCAAACCGCAAATCACTATTGTGCCGGCAAGAATCGACACCTTACCAGTTCCGCTCACTCCAACCAGCCGCATTACCGGATTCACCGCCAAGGGCACCAACAAAACCAACGGATAAATCGCCGACCAGGTCAGCAAACATTGCTTCCATCGCGCCGGCACTTTGACGTCATTCGTCGGCGGCGTGAACCAAAACTCTAATCCACTTTGGATCTTGTAATTGTCATCGTGCGACATCAACAACCGCGCTTTTTCGATAAGCCGCTTGCGGTCCTTCGACTCCAGCCAGTTTCGAAGATTCGCAATCGTATCGAACCTGATCACAAACGTGAACGTCCTCGTCAGACCCGCAATCGGACGAATCACCTGCGAATCCAAAAAACCGGGATACGACCGGCAAATCGGCTGAATCTCGTTCAACCAATTCTCATAATCCTGCACATACCCTTCGCGCACATTGGCTGTGATGACAGCCGTCGCGCCGTCGTTTGTATCACTTGTTGTGTTCACTTGCGTCACTGCAACACTTTCCCCGGCGGAATCTTCTGCAACAACCCATGCATCTCAGCCATCGTGCTGGCGAACTTTGGGTTTTTGGCAAGATTGTGGTATTCCTTTGGATCGTTCTTCTCGTCGTAGAGCTCTGGGCCTTCGACACCGTTGTTGCCCCATTCGGTGTAGCGATATTTCTCAGTGCGGACGGAATGGCCCATCAAGTCGCTGCCGCTTTTGCGCGCGTTGCGATGCACCTGCGTGTACGCCGGGACAGCCCAGTCGGCTTTGGGATTTTGCAAGAGAGCGCGGAGGCTTTTGCCTTCGAGATTGCTCGGTGGCGTCAGACCGCAGAGGTCAGCGAGCGTGGGATACAAATCCAGAAGTTCGACGGGCTTGAAACATGCGTTGCCGTTTCCTTTGGCGCCGGGCCAGCGAACCATGCAGACGACGCGGGCGGATTCTTCGAAGAGCAATTGTTTCTGCCATTGGCCATGTTCCCCAAGCGCCCAGCCGTGATCGCTCCACACCACGACGATGGTGTTTTCATCGAGGCCGTTCTTGTGCAGGGCTTCGATAACTTTGCCAAACTGCGCGTCGACGAAACTCGTTGCGGCGAAGTAGGCGCGTTTGAACTCACGCAATTTTTCTGATGGCAAACCGAAGTTTGGCGGATTGACCGTCAACGCAACCGGCGGGATACCTTTCATGTGGTCCGGTTCCTTGGGCAACTGGATTTCGTCCAGAGGATACATGTCGAACCATTTCTTGATCGCGATATCAGGAACGTGCGGGCGATAAAAACCGCAGCCGATGAAGAACGGTTTGTCCTTGTTCTCTTCGATCATCTTGATCGTCTCGGAGGCGACTTTGCCATCGGTTTGATCCTCGTCGCCGCCGCGCTTCATCTGCATCCAGCACAACGTGCCGCCTTTATTTTTGTTGGCCACGGTCATGATGACTTCGTTCTCATCCTCGCGATCGAGGCCGCTTGGATTGACGACGCGAACCCACGACGGCGGGTCATCGATGCCGCTCGTGCCGATCTGGCCGGGCACGCCGTAGTGATACATTTTGCCGACGCGTCCGGAGAAGTACCCATTCGTGCGGAACATGAGCGGCAACGTCACGATGTCGGGAAAATAATGCCGGATCGGCGTGCTCATGCTGTTGCCGTAGAGCTTGGTCGTGTCCGGTCGTAAACCGGTCATCAACGAACAACGGCTCGGGCCGCACAACGGGAATTGGCAATAGGCGCGATCAAAGCGAACGGCTGTCGTTGCGAACTTGTCGAGGTTCGGCGACTTGACCTGTTTGTTGCCGTAACAACCGAGACAACACGTCAGGTCGTCAATGGCGATGAACAAGACGTTGGTGTGCGTCGCGGCGGCGGCGGCTTGTGCGAACAAGCCAATGGTCAACAAGCAGAGCAAGAGTTTAGTTTTCATGGTTTCTGTTTTTTGCGTCGCTTCGAATTGTCGTCGCCGTTCCAATCGGGATTGACGGTGGGCATGACGGCGCCGATGTCTTTGCGCCATTGGTTTAGTTGCGCCTGGAGTTCTTTGAACTTTTTCGGATTAGCCGAAGCGAGGTCGTGCATTTCGGTGACGTCGTCTTTCAAGTTGAAGAGCTCAGTGCGTTCGAGGTCCATCCACTCGATCAACTTCCAATCACCGACGCGAATGGCGCTGGCCGGTTGACCGCCTTGATTGCCGTAATGCGGGTAATGCCAGAAGAGCGGTCGCTCAGCAATGGAACCGCCTTTGAGCAACGGCGTGAGATCAACACCGTCGCGATGTTGTTGTGGATTTTTTGGAGCGCCGGCGGCGGTCAAAATTGTTGGATAGAAATCCATAGTGATGACTGGAGTCTCGCACTGCGAATTCGGTTTGGTCATGCCCGGCCATTTGATGACAAGCGCTTCGCGAATGCCGCCTTCATAGAGCCAACCTTTACCGGCGCGAAACGGCGCATTGGAAGTCGGAGCATTCTTGCCAGTCGATAAACCGCCGTTGTCGCTGGTGAAAATGATCAGGGTATTTTTGTCGAGGCCTAGCTCTTTGAGTTTCGCGAGAACACGTCCGATGCTGTCGTCGAGGCTCTCGACCATCGCTCCGTAAACAGCGTTGTTCTGAATGCGGTGATCGACGGTCTTGCCCTCGTTGCGCAACTCGCGGCCACCGGCGGGGAACTGCGGTTTGGCTGCGTACTTTTCAATCAGGCTCTGCTTCGCCTGCAACGGCGTGTGGACGGCGTAAGTGCAGAAGTTCAGGAAAAATGGATGGGCCTTGTTGGCTTCGATGAACTTCTCGCACTCGGTGGCGAGCCGGTCGGTGAGATATTCGCCAACAGGTCCGTCGGGCAAATTCTGAATCTTGTAGGGACTGAAATAGGACGGTGGATGGCCTTTGTCGCAACCGCCGAAGTTGTAATCAAACCCCTGCTGTTCCGGCATGAATCCTTCGCCGCCCAAATGCCATTTGCCGATGTGACCGGTGATGTAACCGGCTTTCTTGAGCGACTCGGCGATGGTCACTTCTTCGAGCGCAAGATGGGTTGCGTTCGGTGCGGGCAACAAACGTCCCGCTACCTTGCCGCCGATCCAATCAGTGATGCCGGTGCGCGATGGATATTTGCCGGTCATCATCGCCGCGCGTGTCGGTGAACAAACCGGACACGCGGCGTAGGCTTGATTGAAACGCATCGACTCGTGCGCGAGGCGATCGATGTTTGGCGTGTCGTAAAACTTGCTGCCGGTATAACCCAAATCACACGCGCCCAAATCATCAGCAAGAATGATGATGATGTTTGGTTTGGACTCAGCGCCCAAAGTCGTCGCGACTGCTGCGATGACGAGAGCGCAGGCGAGCAGCAGTCGTGTTTTCATTTAGGATTTTTAATTTACGAACTCAGTGCGCTTTGGCGTCGGCGCTTTCCTTCGGACGATTGGCGGCAATCTCGGCTTTTACTGCGGCGAGGTCTTTTTCGAAATCAGGCAACTCGTGCAACTCGCGGACAATGGCCTGCGCCAACACGCGGCCGGCGACGACGTCGGTGTAGAAATGTTTGCCGATCAGCACGCGGTCCCAACCGATGTCGCGGCCCATCTGGAGAATGCCTTCTTTTTTGTCGGGGAACATTTCGGCTAACAGCAGCGCAGTGACGGTGCCGCGAACCGAATGGCCGCTAGGATAACTCTTGCTCTTTTCGGGTTTGCCGAGTGAGAGCGAAGGATCAATCTGGTATGGGCGTAGGCGATTGTAATGATCCTTTGGGGTATTGATCGCGCTAGAGATATTCGTCTTCACGCATTCAAAGAAGGT
>JAQGOW010000363.1 GCA_028293405.1 Verrucomicrobiales bacterium | reverse complement strand
CACGGTGAACAGCCGGATGTCGATGCAGCCATCCCGAACGTTCAAGCCGACGCCACCCTCGGCGCCAATCTTACAGCCAAATACCGCGGCGACTTCTACATCGCTGATTGCGAAGACAGTTACCAATCCTACAATCCCAAAGACCCAACGCCTGCACTCAACAAAGTCTATGTGGACGCTTTCACCAAAGCGGCTGCAGCAGCCGGTATCGCAAAAATCCCACGCGCACTTTCGAGCGAAGGCCGTGTTGCTCTCGACATGCAACCCTGGATCCAAGGCGGTTGGGACGCCATGCCACAAGCGTATTGGAATGCGTATGCAGTGTATCAACCGAGCTTGTGCGTTGATTTTTACGTCAAGGAAACCGGCTGGCCCATTGGTCGCATCCACCCGACCATTGCCACGTTCACCAGCGAAGGCGAGAAGCGCAAAGTAACTCTCGAACAATATGCTGCTGATTTAAGCACGCGAAATACGCGTGGCTTTTCGTTCTATTTGCCCGAGTCGTATCTCAAATCAGACGAGAACGCTTACAAGCAACTCGCGACCATGAGTTCGCACAAACCTCATTGAACGCAATTGCGCGCACACACCCGTTGCGCCTAAACTCATTTCAATGATTCCCGAGCCGGTTCAGACTGCATCTGCCGCAACATCTGCGACCGCTCCTCACCCAGCCCGTCCGCGTTTGCTTTGTCTCGATGCGTTGCGCGGGTTCGACATGTTCTGGATTGTCGGAGGTGATCAGTTAATTCGTGCGTTTCACAAAATCAGCGACATTCCCCTGACCCGCACCTTGTTCGACCAGATGGAACACGCCGCTGACGAACAAAAAGTGATCGCATCCAAGCCTGGTCCAGTCGAGTGGGCTGGGTTTCATTTTTATGACCTGATGTTTCCGCTATTCGTTTTCATGGTCGGAATCTCCATCGTGTATTCCGTGCCGCGAATGCTCGAAGAACGCGGACGCGCCGCAACAATTGGACGAATTATCAAACGATCCGCGCTGCTCGTGTTTTTTGGTGTCGTATATATGGCGTGGGGTTACGGCGGGTTTTGGCTCGCTGGAGTGTTACAACGCATCGGCACCAGCTATCTGTTTGCAGCGTTGCTCTTCTGTTTCTTCCGTCCAAAAGCGCTCGTTGCCATTTGCAGTGCGTGCCTTGTCGGATATTGGGCGTTGCTACGATTTGTTCCGATGCCGGGAGTCGATCATCCGTCTTTTGAACACGGACTGAATCTCGCGTTTTGGATCGACCAACATTTTCTGCCCGGCAACAAATTTGAAGGTACAATTCTGAGCACGATTCCTAGCGTTGCGAATTGTTTGCTCGGTGTGTTTGCCGGTCTGCTTATCACGAACGAAAAGATTGCAGACACACGCAAGCCTATTTGGCTGATCGGCGCTGGGTTGACGAGCCTTGTAATCGGTTACACGTGGGGTGAGTTCTTCCCGATCATCAAGATGCTTTGGACTTCAACCTACGTCCTCGTTGCCTGCGGTTACAGCGCCATTTTACTCGGTGTGTTTTACCAGGTGATCGAGATCTGGAAGATTCGAAAATGGGCGACGCCGTTTGTCTGGATTGGGAGCAACGCGATCACCATCTATCTGGTCTCAGCGTTTTTCGGCTTTCGCAAACTGGCTGGCCGATTTACCGGAGGTGAAGTGCAGCAGTTTTTTGACGCGCACCTGTGGAACAGTGGAGAATTAGTTCGCGCTGTGGTTGCACTCGCGTTGATGTTCTGCGTGGTTCGATTCCTCTACACCCGCAAGATTTTCATCAGGCTTTAATTACCGATTGAAAATGTCGCCCGGACGGTGCGGCATTTCGAGGACGCCGCGATGTTGGTCGAATTGGCGCACGGGCTCCATCTGATTTCTGCTCGCTTCCGAACGCGTCGGACCAGCATCGAACGTATCAGTGCTGCTACCACGCGAACCCGGCAATTGTTGATTGTATTGCGGGTCGTCGCGACGTGACATCAATTCGGTTCGGCCGTCATGCGGATTGATGCCGGGTTCGTGCCAGAGTGAGTCTTTCACGGGATCGGAGTTCGGTGCCGGTGTTCCGATCGGGGCCATTGAATTCGGAGTCTCGTACAAAGCACGGAAACCGGTCAAACGCGAGGACTGCTCCCGACGATCGCGTTCGTCTTGCGCATCCTTAAACAAGGTTGACCAACCGACGTTTCGTTCATGCGAATTGTAAGCCGAGTCGGATTCTCGCTCCGAAGCCTTGCGATTCACCTGCCAGGACGAACCTGAAAGCGAGTCGTCGTTCTTCAACTGGTCGGCGGGTTTATTCATCGCCTTATACTGTTCGGCGAGCATCGCATTGCGTTTTGCCGGATCGGCGTCATTCGACTGAAAAGACGTGGGGTTGCGGTCGATGCGATTCTTGTCCGTGTCCTTATATTTGTCTTTGACCGAAAACGGATCGCGGTCTTGATCGCGGCCCGGATTTAAGATCACGACGGGCGGAGCCATCTGCGGAAGGCTCGAGGCACCTTTGAAATCCACTTCGGATCTCAAAGTGAATTTGGCGTCTGCTTTGAGTTCCTTTTGCAAATCGGGAACTTCGATTTCCGACGCGGCCACCGAAAATTCAATCTTCGTCGCGCGCACGTCAGCCGCACAAAATGCAACCGCAGCCGTGAGTAAAATCGAACTCAAGCGCGTGAACGAAGTGCAAGGAAACAAAACCATCTCGGTCTCTTTAATACCCCATTTTATGCACCAGGGTCAAGCGCGTCGCCTATTTGGCCATGACCACTTCAACGGCATCGGACGGGCCGGCGGTCGCTTTTTCTTCTGTTGCCGCAACAGTGGCGCCGGGCATTTCGTCTGGCGCGAGTTTGCGGTCGGTGAGTTCCTCTGGCTTTGGTGATTCCAATGCCTTCGGCGCTTCCGCTGGCGCGATTTGGTTTTCAGTTTTGTGGAATTTCAC
>JAQGOW010000328.1 GCA_028293405.1 Verrucomicrobiales bacterium | reverse complement strand
ATCACGCGCAAACTTAAATACACACGAGCGAATGCCACGCCTAATCTGATTCCGGATGGATATCAGATGACGCTGTTCAGTATATCAAACGTATTTGGTGTCGAAGGATGGAATCCATATAGAATGACGGCATTCCCGAACCCGGTCTTTCTGTACATCACCAATTCAGGGACGGTTGCGTTCGCGAACGAGAAGGCGAGTTTTATCAGCGGCTATACGAATATAGTTGGCACGAATATCGGCGCGAATTTCTGGCAGGGGAATTATGCGCCGAAGTACAGTGCGGACAGCTCAGTGAGCGTTAATTCTAACAGTTTCAAAGCATTTGCAACGAATCTCATTACCCTGCCGGAAGCGCAGTATTCGGAAACAAAGAATCAGTTTCAACTCAATCCACTGGACACTGATTATCAAACGGGAATCGAAAACAAGAACAGGTTCCCAGTACACGACTGGAATATTCTCATCACAAATTATTTGTTTTACCTGCTAACCGATCAAAGCTCGGGACATATTCTGGACGTAGTTAATATTGGGGATTTTTACAATCGGCTGAATATCAACAGTAACCTGCAGAACAAAGGTTTGCCTCCGACGCAGAATATCTGGAATACAAACGTGTTGGCGGGGAACATGAAAGTTGGGGTTGCGCAACAGCTGCTTATCGCGACAAACGGGGGCGGCGTAAAGACACCGGATTACACTCCGCAAAATGGCTCCGGCGCCATCTTCGGGGAGTTCCTGGAAGGCAAAGGCACTAATTTAGCGATGAACTGCCCTTATGAGCCATCGGCTACGCTTCAGTTCAAATCTCATTTTGAGGCGAACGATCCTCTGGTGCATTACACGCTCGACGATCTGACGTCTCCGGTGCTTACCAATGAAGTCACGTATCTGCAGCCTCGCAATTCTACGAACGCGATGCTGACGGACCTTGGGCACATGAACGCGATCTATTCGCCTTGGAACTACGGAAATTCGTTCCAAGACTTGCTCGTCAACATGACATTTAAGGATCCAATGGTGATGCAGCCGGCGGACTGGGTTTTCCCGACGAACAAGTTTCCGAGTGTCGGTTGGTTGGGCCGCGTCCATCGCGGTTCGCCGTGGCAGACGTTTTACTTGAAATCGGAGGGCCTCGGTGACCCGCAAATAAGTAAAGATCATGCAGAATGGTCGAAATTATGGGCAAAAGATAGCACCAGCTACCCGACAAACGATTGGCGCGTGCTTGATCTGTTCACAGTGGCTTTGAACGAAAATTCTGCTCGTGGATTGCTTTCGATTAATCAAACGAATCTTGGACCGTGGTCTGCGTTGCTCAGCGGGGTTTATGTTCTGACAAATAACGTACAAGGGTTGGTTTTGGATCCGACCAATGTGCCGGTAATTGTATCAGCGCTGAATGCGCGTCGGGCCAAAGAAGACAACCAGGTATTCCATCACCTCGGTGATTTTCTCGTCGATTCAAATTTGACGCGGGCGTTAATGCCGGACGTACTGAACGTGCCGGTAACTGTGATCAACGAAGAGAATCCAACTTCGACTGCGACTTTCAAAGGGCGCAGTCAGGTGTTGGCAACTAATTGGGACGCGGTGGTTGAAAGAGTTCCGCAAGAAGTGCTTTCGTTGGTTAAATTAGGTGACCCGCGATTCGTGATTTATTCGTTTGGACAATCGCTGAAACCTGCAAATAACAGCGTTGTCTTAGGTGGGCCGTATCGCGGGATGTGCACGAATTATCAAATTACTGGTGAAGTTGTGACGCGTGCGGTTTGCCGCTTGAGCGATGATAGTAAGCCGACCAACCCAAAAATCATTGTCGAGAGCTTCAATATTTTGCCAGGAAACTAATTGAAAATTCAAAGCTCCAACGCGGTTGCAAGCGGTCACATAGCTCTAGAAAGCTTCCAAGCTCCACGTTCGGTCGCGAAGCGTGTTGAGAGTTCTGGATCTTGGAAGTTGAACATTTTTTCGAGCTTGAATCTTGGTGTTTGGGGCATTGTGGCAGGGCTTTTTAGGCCTAAATACTATGGCTTTGTTGACCCTGTCTTGATAACCTGTTCCCCTTCGCCAACGAGCAAGCGAGGTACTATATGCGTCTGAAACCGTTAGTCTGGTTGGCAATAAGCACCGTGCTGTTTATTGCCTCGGCTTACTTCTGGAATTTCGCTGAAAAGAAACGCGAGGCCGAGCACGCCAAGTGGGAAAAGGCGCATCCTGTCGCCATGCCTAAAGCGCCCGCGCCTGCGCCGCTGATTTCCAACGGGCCTGGCGCCGCAAGTAAAACAAATGCGGTCACGGCAAAGCCGAGCCCGAGCAGTTTTCGTGTATCTAATACGACGCGGCCTTTGGCGGAACTGCAGCGCAATAGTCACGCGGTGCTTCTGCGCAATGCATTTATCGATACGACGAAGCCGTTAGACGATTTGAAAATCCCGGCCCAGTGGCGGGCTAAGGGTGAACCGGGAAGCTATGTCGTGCAGCTCGATCATCCGTTGGATAAAGCATTTTACGATGCGTTGAAGGCGGTGGGAGCGAAGTTTGTTTCTTACATTCCGAATAACGCGGCGTTGATTGTTGCCAGTGCCGATGTTGCGAAGCAATTGCCTTATTCGACGCGGCTTGCTTACGAACCGTATTACAAGGCGGATCCCAAAATCATTACGGGCGTTTCCGCCACGAATCAGTTTTTCCGCATCACTGGGTTTGCGGGCGGACGTGATGGTGTGGCGAAGGCGATTACTCAAGCGGGTGGTGAAATTGTCGCTGAAGAAAACATGGTTTTCGGGCCGAGCCTGATCGCAAAAGTTGATTCGAGCCGATTGGCTGACATTGCTCAATCCGGTGCAGTGCAGGCGTTGGAGCCGGCGGTTCCTCGTGCGCGATTGAATGATTTAACGCGCGAGACTCTCGGTATCGCGGCGGACTCGACCACGGCCGCGAACTATTTGGGTCTTTCCGGTTCCAATATTGTTATCAACCTCAACGATAGTGGGGCCGACGGCACGCATCCCGATTTGACCAACCGTCTGACGGGCGATTTCCCTTTTTCACTTACGGATTTTGATGGTCACGGAACGCATGTCGCTGGAATTATCGCTGGTGATGGAAGCATGTCGACGAATGTGACGTCGGCCGTCGGGTCAATTCGTCAAGCCAACCCACCACCGAACTATTTTCCGCTGCAGTTTCATGGGAAAGCCCCAAAAGCCAGGCTGTTTGTGCAGTCGATTGACACGTTTGGATCGCCGTTTATTACGGACACATATTTGCAGACCAATGCTGCGTCGCAGACGAATGTCCACATCTCCAACAACAGTTGGGGTTATCTCGGCGCTGATCCATATTCGATGCCTACCGCAAGTTACGACGCCGCCGTGCGTGACGCGCTGCCCGGTGCTACGGGTTCTCAACCGATGCTTTATGTGTTCGCCGCTGGTAACGAAGGCAACGGAGCCGATAACGGCCAAAATGCTTTTGGCGATACGATTCTGTCGCCGGCTGCGGGCAAAAACGTGATTACCGTTGGGGCTGTCGAAAGCCTGCGCACTATCACGAACACTATTGTTTACCAGGACGGCACTAACTTCATCACTAACGCCGTTTGGAAAGGAATGACTGACAGTTCTTCAGAAGTCGCTGGATTTTCCAGCCGCGGGAACGTTGGTGTTGGCTTGGAAGGTGATTTCGGACGTTATAAACCAGACGTGGTTGCGCCGGGCGTATTCATC
>JAQGOW010000290.1 GCA_028293405.1 Verrucomicrobiales bacterium | reverse complement strand
CCTGATCATGGACGACAGCAACCCGGCGCCGCGCATGCTGACGCGGCCGGGTGAAGGAATTTACAACGATAGCGCCGGCGCGATTGAGGCGAACAGCCCGTTCCAGGCAGTGTGGCTTTCGGATGAGCAGCGCGACGGTTATCTGGATCGCGTGCGCGAGCGAGCTGCGGAAAGCGGCAAGCAGTTCCCTGCCCCGCTGGTTTATGAAGGCGACGCGCCGGCAGATGTTCGCGACAACGTAGCGTTTGCACAATTGTTGCAATCGCCGCCGTTAAAGAAGCCGGATCTTGCGCGGATGTGGCTCGGAGCGCCGAACTCGATCAAGGGTCCAACAGAAGCGGCGTTTCGTCGGCAGAGCGGCAATAATTTATTGATCGTCGGACAACGCGAGGAAGCGGTGTTGAGCATTGTCACGACGGGTCTCATTTCGCTGGCGGCGCAGTTTCCGAAAGAGGCCGCGCGATTTATGATTCTGGATAGTTCTGTACCGGACTCGAATCAAGCGGACTTGGTCAATCGCGTGATTGCGGCAATTCCACATGAAGTGACGCGATTAACGCCGCACGATATTGGCGATACCTTTTCTAAACTGGTTGCGGAAATGCGCAGTCGGGCGGAGTCGACGAATCCGGCGGAAGCGCCTTCGACGTTTATTTTTATTCGCGATATTCAGCGGTTCGGCAAATTGCGTTTCGAGGAAGATTTTTCTTTTTCAAGCAGTGCAGAAACGACGGCTTCGGCTTCGGCGTTGTTGAACCAATTGATCAATGAAGGGCCAAGCGTTGGCATTCACGTAATTGTCACGTGCGATACTTACAACAATGTGAATCGGTTCTTGAGCCGCAAAGCGCTGACGGAATTTGAAATGCGCGTGTTGTTCCAAATGAGCGCGAGTGATTCGGCGAGCCTGATTGACAATCCCAAGGCGGGAAGTCTCGGGTTGCACCGGGCGCTCTTCTATAATGAGCAGGAGGGGCAACTGGAAACGTTTCGGCCGTATGCTTTGCCGCCGTCGGAGTGGGTTGAGGGAGTTAAGACTCGTTTAGCGACGGTGTAAACATCGGCTTACAGGTTGGCCTTATTGAAGAAGTGGTTGTTGCCGGAAGCATAAACGGCTTGCTGGAAAAAGTTTGTTCGTGGCACGCTCAGGCATGACTCTGAGAAAGCTACATCTCTTCTGTGCGTCGGCGCTGCTCGCGCTGACTGCTTGTGAAACTAATCCGACGCGGTTGCAATACGCGAACGCTCCCAAATATGCCGAGGTGGCGTTGCCGAAAATTTTCTCCGATAACATGGTGCTGCAACAAGGGATGGTCGTGCCGGTTTGGGGTTGGGGACCGGAAGGCGAAGTGGTCACGGTGACTTACGGAAGTCACAAGGCGAAAGCGCGCGTGAAGAATGGGCAGTGGGTGGCAAAGTTGCATCACCTGCAAGCAGGCGACGATGCGCACACGCTAACGATCACGACCGGCGACGGCAAAACGATTGAATTTAAAAACGTGGTTGTGGGTGAAGTGTGGTTGGCCAGCGGGCAATCGAACATGGAATTTAAGTTGAATCGTTCGTTCCAGGCTGACCAGGACATTGCGGCTGCCAACAATCCGGACATTCGTTTTATTGACGTGCCGAATACCCGGTTGGAATCAGCGACCAATAATATTGGTGCGACGTGGACGACCTGCACGCCGGAGAGTGCCGCCAAAATTTCCGCTGTGGCTTATTATTTTGCGCGCGCTTTGAACCACGACCGTCACGTGCCGGTGGGGATTATTGAATCGGATTGGGGCGGCACTCCGGCGGAGGCGTGGACTCCCAGGAGTACGATCGCGGCGAGCCCGACGTTGAAAGCGCATTATATGGACGAATTGGACAAGACTCCGACTAATTTAGGTAAGCCGCGCAAAGCTTGGCATCCGGGTGAACTTTACAACGGAATGATTGCGCCGCTGGAGCCTTATGCCTTTCGTGGTGCGATCTGGTATCAAGGTGAAGCCAATGCACATGGCGCTAAAGCCAAGGAGTATCGGCTTTTGCTCGCGACGATGATCACCAAGTGGCGGCAACAATTTGGTCACGATTTTCCCTTCCTGATCGTGCAACTCGCGCCGTTCAAACCCATTCAACATCAGCCCGCGGACAGCGATTGGGCGATGTTGCGCGAATCGCAATCATTTCTCACTCACGCTTTGCCAAAGGTTGGCGTTGCCGTCATCACCGATGTGGGCGACGAACACAACATTCATCCGACGAAGAAACAACCGGTTGGACAACGACTGGAATTGGCAGCGCAGAAGATCGCTTACGGCGAGAATATCGACTACTCGGGCCCGACGTTCCAAAGCATGCACGTGCGCAAAGACAAGGCCGTGCTGACGTTCGACAATGTTGATGGTGGTTTGGTCTCCGGCGATGGGGCGTTGAAAGGGTTTTCGATTTGCGGGCCTGATCACAAATTCGTTTGGGCGGTTGCGGAGATTGAAGGCAACGACAAAGTCGTCGTGAGCAGCCCGGCGATTACCAAACCTGTGGCGGTGCGATATGGCTGGGCGGATTATCCGGTGGTCAATTTGTGGAACAAGGCAGGTTTGCCCGCGTCGCCGTTCCGCACGGACGACTTCTGAGTTTGTGCTTTGACGCGAACGGCGGTCGGCATTTTGTCGACCGCCGTTTCTTTTTATGGTTCGTCGATCGGCTTACTGACTGGCCATTTTTTAGCAGGATCGTAATCGGGATTAGGCATTGGCATTTCTGCGTTCACGTTTTTCCTCCAGGCGTGGAGCATGGCGGTGAGTTCGCGCACTTTGTCAGGCGCGGTTTCCGATAAGTCATGCTGTTCGGCTGAGTCGTGCTGCAAATCAAACAATTGAACGCGGTTGTTTTCGTAATACTCGATGAACTTGTAATTGCCGATGCGGATTGCTCCACCGGGACTTTGCGCGCCGTGGTTGCTGTAGTGCGGCCAATGCCAGTAAAGGGGTCGATTCGTAAATTTATCGGTCGCTTCTTTGTTGCCGTTCAGTAAGGGCACGAGGCTTACGCCGTCGACACCATTGTAGCCGCCGGGCGCAGGTTTCACTCCAACCATGTCCAGAATGGTCGAGTAAAAATCCGTGCCGATGACAGGGAGATCACAAATGGCTCCGTTTGCGGCGGCCTTCGGCGAGTAGATGATCAACGGCTCGCGAATGCCGCCTTCGTAAAGCCAGCCTTTGCCGCCGCGCAAAGGGAGGTTGGAAGTTGAATATTCCTTATCCAATTTGTACTTCGAAATACTTTTCTGCGGCTTGCCGAGATTGGCGGCAGACATGCCGCCATTGTCGGAGAAAAAGATGACGATCGTCTTCTCGTCCAGCCCCAATTCCTTGAGCTTGGCGCGCACGCGTCCGAGACTTTCATCCATGCTTTCGACCATCGCGGCGAACTGAGGATTGTCCTGGAACTGTTTGATTTTGACACTGCGTTGCGGGAGCAAACCGAATGCGTCGAAACGTTTGTCCTGCTGGAGTAATGACTTCCCATTCTGCGGCGACAACGAATTGGCATCATCCGGATTTCCTTCGAGGGCGAAAGGCGGACCGCTGGGACGCGGACGGTGATTTAACTCGTGTTCGTATTTTACAACCAAATCGCCGCGACCCTGAATTGGGTCGTGCACTGCGAAATGAGCAAGGTAGAGGAAGAATGGTTGGTCTTTGCTCGTTTCAATCCATTTCAGTGCTTCCGTCGTCAGGCGGTCAGTCAAATACTCGCCCTTGGGGCCACCTTCCAGACCCTTAAGTCCGAAAGGAGAGAAATAAGTTTCATTGGGCCAACCGCGATTCCAATCGGGGACGTGAAGACCAAATCCCTGGCGTTGCGTGGAATCTTTGTCTTCGCCGAGATGCCATTTTCCAAAAATCGCGGTGCGGTATCCGTTCTGCGCGAGCACTTGCGGTAAGGTCGGCTGGTCGTAGGGCAAATGTTGTACGGTGCTGGCGTTCTTTAGTTTTTGAAACGGAAAATCTTTCCGTCCCGGCAGCCAGTCGGTCAAATGCAGTCGAGCCGGGTATTCGCCAGTTAGGATACTGGCTCGGCTCGGAGAACATACCGGACACGTCGAATACGCCTGCGAAAAGCGAACACCCTGTTTTGTAAACGAATCGATATTTGGCGTGTGGTAGAGCGTGCTTCCCTCGTAGCCAAGGTCAGCCCACCCCAAATCATCGACGAGAAAAAGTATGACGTTCGGTTTGTTGGGCGGATGGACCTCAGCGGCCTGAAGCGTTGCAGTTAGCAAACATGTGGAAACACCAAGGACCGCTGCCAGATTATATAAAGTTTTCATTGAACAGCGAAGACCCACGCTACCTAGCGAAAATTTGACGAATGACATCCTCGATCGGCACGTCCTGGATATCGATGTCGCTTACTGGAAGTTCGTCGAGCATTTGTTTACACACGGCGATGACTTTGTCGCGTTTCACTTTCAGTTCGATGCGATGCATGTCCTGACTGACGATTTCGCCGAACCGCGCCATGTCGGCGGGCGGTTTTGTGCCAATTTGCCAAGCGATGGTGACGATTTTCACGTCGGCAAAACGATCGATAATTTCGCTGAGTTGGCCGTCGAAGAAAATTTTACCGTGATCGATGATGACTACGCGCCGGCAAAGTTCCTGGATGTCGGTCATGTAATGACTCGTCAGCAGGATGGTGGTTTTTTGTTTGGCGTTGTATTCGCGGAGGAAATCGCGAACGGTTTTTTGGGAGATGACGTCGAGACCGATCGTCGGCTCATCGAGGAACAGCACGCGCGGTTTGTGGAGCAAGGAGGCGATGAGCTCCATCTTCATGCGCTCGCCCAGCGAGAGTTCGCGGACCATGACGTCGAGCTTCTCGCGAATGTTGAGCAGCTCGGTTAGCTCCGAAACGGTTCGCGCAGAATCGGCGGGGGCGATGCCGTAAATCTTTGCGTTTAGCTCGAGCGATTCGCGCGCGGGCAGGTCCCACCAGAGCTGGTTCTTTTGTCCCAGCAGCAATGCAAATTGGCGGCGATAACCATCTTCGCGTTCCCATGGTGTGTAGCCGAGAACGCGCGCGGAACCTCCGCTCGGATACAAAAGGCCGGAAAGCATTTTGAGGGTGGTGGTTTTTCCTGCGCCATTCGGCCCCAGGAAACCAACCAACTCGCCTTCTTCAACTTCGAAATTTACGTTGTCGACTGCAACGGTCTGTTCGTATTTGCGATGAAAGAGGCCACGCACGGCTCCATAAAATCCCGGGACTTTTTTGTATGTGCGAAAGGCCTTCGTCAGGCCGCGCACGGAAATGATTGGTTCGGATGCAGCGCTCACGGGGCCAACACCTTTTTGTTGTATGCCACGGCGTCGAGGTATTTTACGCCATTACCGCCGAAGATATCCAAAGCGGAACCGATGGTGAGATCGACTTTGCCGCCGCTGGCGCGGGTGACGGTTTCGAGATCTTCAATTGAACGCGCTCCACCGGCATAGGTGACCGGAATCGGGGACCAATCGGCTAAAAGTTTCACCAGCTCTAAATCTACACCTTTGCACATGCCTTCGACGTCGACGGCATGGACGAGGAATTCGTCGCAGTATTCGGAAAGTTTCTGGAGACCTTCTTTTTCGATCAGAAAGCCGGTCGGCTTCTGCCAGCGATCAGTCATGACCATGTACCCGCCTGACATGCGTTTGCAACTCAGGTCGACGACCAGTTTGTTTTTGCCGATGGTGTCGGTGAGCATTTTCAATTTATCCCAACTTAATTGGCCGTCGGGAAACAACCACGAGGTGACGATGACGTGCGAGGCGCCGGCATTGAGCCACACGCCCGCATTGTCTGCGCTAATGCCGCCGCCGATTTGCAGACCGTCGCGATAGGCAGCCAAGGTTTCCCGCGCGGCGGCTTCGTTCCCCTTCCCCAACATGATCACGTGCGCACCACGGATGCCGTCGCGTTTGTAGAGCTCGGCAAACCATGAACCAGGTCGTTCGGACACGAAGTTCGTCCGCAAAGTTGACGGATCATCGCTGAGCGTGCTGCCCACGATTTGTTTGACTTTGCCTTGGTGCAGATCAATGCAGGGGCGAAACATTGAATGGAAGTTAATCGGAATTGCGCCAAGTGGGTAGAAATTTCAGATTGCGAGTTTCACGGCCGATCGCAACCGATTGTCGCACTAACTCAGGATGGGAATTCGCAACTTTTCGAGCGTCCGTTTGACTTCGTCAGGATCGATCGGTTTGGCAAGGAACGAACGTGCGCCCAAATTATACGCACGATTGACTTCGGTCGATTCGCCGCGCGCGCTCATGACCACGACAGGAAAGGTCGCGTATTGCGGATGTTGTTTGAGCCAATCGAGGACGTCCAACCCGTCGACACTCGGCATTTTCAAATCCAGAAACAACAGCAACGGTTCGGGGAAGCTGGCGCGATCCTTATACTTGCCGTCGCCTTTGATGTAGGCGATGGCCTCGGCACCATTGGAGACGGTTTGCAAACGGGTCAGCAAGCGCCACCGTTGCACGGTTCGCTCCAGTCGACGCGCGTCGTTTGGATTGTGGTCGACGATCAGGATAACTTTATTTTCGGATGGATTGAAGTCGGCCGGATTTGAGGAAATGGATTGTTCGAGAGCGGCCAATAACTGCTGCATGCGTTCGAGCGTGCGGTGATTCTGTTCAATCACCGCGCGTAGTTGAGCGTTGTGCTCTTCCAATGGCATCCGGCAAGAGCTTATGCAATTACGGTGTAAAAGTCATTCAGGCGAGTGCTGCTCGCGTAGTGAGGGAAATGACTACGACCAGAATCTACCGGTAAAAACGCTCACTGAGCACAACGTTGAGTTCGTGCACAGCGACAGTGAGAAGGCCGAAAATTTCAATCTGTTCCGTAGCTCCCCCGCCACTTTCCATTTTGCGCCTCACCGATTGAAAGCGTTTGCTCAAGGCGACAGTTGCGTCGTTGTCGCCGAGGTTCGCCAGGAGTTCCTGAACGCGCGCGGCTTTTTTGCGGGCATCTTTTATGACGCGCAACGCTTCGGTTTCAGTAGTGCGGCCTTCCTGCGCGTTTTTGAGAAGCAGACATTCGAATTGCTGGCAATACTTTGGGCGGTCGGAATAAATCGCGCAACGGCAGCCATCATGCGCCGAGCACGGCTGCGGGAGTTTTGTGGCATTGCGTTTTAGCATGCCCAGTTCGCGCAAGTGCCCGGCGTTATCGCCGCGCTGGAGTTGCACGTCGGCGAAGATCACGCCGTTGCAGCACAATCCGCAAGCAAGACAAAGCGTTTCGGCTAGATTGGCTTCCGGTTGCATCGGAAGACTCTATCCGACAACTTGTACTCGCGCCACGGCAGAACGTGGGCCGTTGCCGCGCAACTGCAGAAGCCAGCCAATACACAAGACCGAGAAGCACACAGCCGAAGCGTACGGCATTACTTTCAGCAGATTTTCTGGTGTCTTGCCCGCAACCAGAAGCACCAACCAATAGATTAATCCCAGCGCACCGTAGAGAATCGCCAGCTTAAACCAACGGCTCGCGAGACTCCACATGCCGATGGCCTGGCTGAGTCCAAAAAAGACCATCGCGATTGTGTAAGGAACCATCATGGTCGAGACGCTCGCGCTTGCCTTATTCATGAGCAAGCGGATGAAAATGTCGCGCAGCAGCAAAATGCCTGTTGCGCTGCAGACCAGGCCGAAACCATACAATCCCAGCAAAATTTTTTGGTCGGTCAAGGCATTACCGGTCTTGTGGCCGGACCGCGACGTAAAGAGCACCGTCAACAGCGGGCCGACGACCATGATCACGGCCTGGCTTAATTTACCTGCTGCTGCATAAGCGCCAATCTGTTCGCCAGTAAAATATTTTTGAGCGATCAACTGGTCGGCTTGAAAGAAAAAAGTTCCACCGATGACGCTGGCAGCAACGATCATAAAGGTGCGAAACTCCTTGTCCCATGGGGAGACCTGTTCGCCTTTCTTGAAAATGTCCTTTCGCCAGTAAAATAATGCGAGGTTCGCCAACAAAGAAAACGTAGTCGCCGAGACGGCGACTTCAGCTGCAGAAACCTTCTTCGTCATCAGCCAACCAAAAATGACACGCATGGCGACACCGAGCAGACCGATAATAGCCAATCGTTTGAACCAAGCCATCCCTTGGCAAAGTGCGACAGCGTATCCAGACCACATGCCTGTCAGCACGCAGGTGAGCGCTGCCAGGCTGATCGTCCATCGCGGAAAACCAAAGTACCACGTCAAGACGGGGGTAAGAACGACTGCAATGATTGACCCACCTATTGTCACACGGAGCAAGAAGGTCTGGTAGCCGGAAACTAGACCCTGAAGGCGCGCAGCGTCATCTTTAGCGCGGAAATGAGCGATGTAGTGGACGAGCGAGTAGCTAATGATGGCAAGAGGCAGTCCGAGCAGATCGATGAGCTTTAGCGCACTATTGGTATAGCCGCATTCCGCAGCCGACATTTGGCGATAGATGATACCTTGAAACCAGAAATTTCCCAAACTTCCAAAGAAGGTTACTGCAGAGATAAAAATGCCACTACGCCACAATTTCACCGCATGGATATGGACGCAGACCAGCGGGATGTCAACGTCTTCCACTCAGCGGACGAACTGATAAACAAAAAAGGCACCCTTTCGGGTGCCTTTGTGAATTTTTATTTATTGATTGTTAAATCAAGGGATCGCGATGCGGATTGTGCCGGTACCTACATTACCGTTACCAATGTCGAGCGCGTTCGGCATATAATCAGCATCCAAACGAGCCGAGGAGCATTGCTGCACCGAGCCGTCACCCATGAGGATGTTACCAGCGCCGACACTGTTTCCGGCTGAGTGCATCTTCATCGACCAGGCCAGCGTATTTACCGTCTGGTTCGTCTTGAGTGCGTTTTGGTCATTACCAGCAACGCTGGGAGCGAGGGGTGAGAAGCCGTAGTTAGCGTCAGTCGAGCTTGAGCCAAGGTTGCGATCACCGCCGAGGAGTGACAACGGGAAGTTTTCGTTAGCACCCATGCCAATGAAGTAGGAGACACTCAAATTGCCAAAAGTCCCTTTGACGGTGCTGCTGGGAGAATTGAAGTTCTGCGCGCCATTACGTTCATCGGAGGGGCAATTAAGCACCTTCGGAGATTGACCGAGTTCGTTCTGCATAACAGCCCAGTTCGTCCAACCTAAAGTGCCGGCGGCGGTTCCGCTCATACCAGCCATGTCGAGCCAGCCACCGTTAGCAGTGCCGCTCTGTTGTGGATAGCGATCTTGGTTATCACCGGCCCAAATACGATAACCGGTGCCGACTTGTTTAAGATTGTTAACGCAGGAAATGCGTTGTGCCTTTTGTTTCGCGCGCGCCAAAGCAGGCAAGAGCATACTCGCCAAAATGGCAATAATCGCGATGACAACCAGCAGCTCAATCAAAGTGAAAGCTGCAAGCTTCTTGGTCAATTTATTTTTCATATCTATACTGTGGTTATTTGTTGAAATGAGCGCGCACTGTAAAGATTCACGTTCTGCAGTGTCAACTCGATTTCCCAATTCTTAGCAGTAACGATGCCACCAGCCGATAACCGTTTGTCCTGAATGGTTCCGAGGGAGACTTGTGGACAGAAACAGCCAAAAACATACCGCGTGCATAATTTTCACGCATAAAGCGTGACTTGTACACGCATGGATAGGCACGAATGGCGGGATTTTCACTCGTTTTCAGCACGCTTCGGGTCCGAAAAACTTGGCCTGAAATTTCAGTTGTGAACTATGCTTCGCTGCAGTTCAACCCACGAGACGTTGCACGTTAACGATAACGTGTCGCCCGTTCAGTTACTGTTGGTGGCTTTGTTGCAGTTTCTGCTTTGCTTCCTCACGGGCGGCAATCGCCTCAATACTGGTCGAGTCGATTCCCAAATAGCTGTCGAAGTCTCGAATCGCGAGGTTGTACTGGCTCATCTCCATATATAACAAACCCCGGGTGTAGAACGCGCCCGGACTGTTGGGCTGGAGAGTGAGTGCCCGATTCAGGTCGGCCAAGGCTAGTTCTCGTTGGCCGGTCTTGGCGTAGGCGGCCGCGCGATTCACGTATGCCTGGGGATAACTCGGATCAAGACCGATTACTTTTGTGTAATCAATAATGGCGTCTTCGGGTCGAGCCATTTCAAATAGGGTTTTGGCACGATCGTTATGGGCGGTGATCTTCTCGGATTTAGCATCGGCAGCGGCATCGACTAACTGAACGGCTCGGTCGAAATCGGCCAGTGCCTTTCCATACCAGGTCGGTGCCTGCTCCGGGAGCCCTTCCGCCAGTGAACGGTAGTAAACGCCACGTTGCAGGTACGGCAGCGGATTGGTTGGAATATGCTGCATGACGTCTGACCAAAGCGTCTCGCCGTTTTCCCAGATTGCGCACTGTTTCCAAGTCATTCCGGCGAGGACGACCATATATATACATGTAGCGACGGATATGTAGGGGAGAGTGTCCGCGCGGACAGCTCGTTGTAGGCACGTGACGACGAGGAAGAATAATCCAAAATACGCAACATAGGTATAGCGATCGGCGAGGAATCCCTGGCCGGCCGCCAAAACTTGCAAGACAAACACGATATTGACCGCAAAGAAAAGGAAGCCGAAGACGATCGCCCGATTGCCACGCCGATGCTCGCGCCATAACCACCAAACCAATGCCAGCGACGCAAGGAACGGGAGGTAGACAACCAAGGTGACCGCAGGGTGGGTATAAACCGGGGACAGTTCATAGGGAACGGCTGCCTTAAGAGCGTAAACCCAAAAGGCATACGCACCGAGCAACAGTCTATCGATCAACGTGGTGTGAGCCGACTGGTTTAACGTGCCGGTTTTTGCCAATACGAAAACGCCAATGATCCCGACGACAAGAGACAAAACGAAAAACGGGATTTTTTCGATGAACAGTTTTGGCGTGGGGCGACGTTTGAAGTAGTAGTCCACCAGCAGCATCGAAAGAGGCAAGGCGACCGCTTGGATTTTAGCCAACAACGACAGCGCGAATAAGGCCAGCGCCACAAAGAAGAACTTCCGGGCTGACGGATTGCGTGTGTAACGAACGTAGGCCAGAAGCACCCCGAAATACAACGCGCCGTAGAGCACGTCTTTCCGCTCGGTGATCCACGCAACTGATTCGACGTGCATTGGATGAATGCCGAACAACAATGCTCCGACAGCCGCAGCCCGGGTGCTCAACTGCAGTTGTTCGAAAAGTCGATAGA
>JAQGOW010000269.1 GCA_028293405.1 Verrucomicrobiales bacterium | reverse complement strand
GATCACTGGACTGATAAACCGTACTACGCCGGCCACTACAGCACGAACAACGACAGTTGGTTCAATTTGTTTAGTGCGGGCGGTCTGGACTTTATCGTCTTGTCCTTTGAATACGACCGCTACGGTTCAACGATCCTGCAGTGGGCCGATGACGTTTTGGCAACCAACCAAAATCGCCGAGTGATCGTTGCCATCCACAACGCTGGCTCGGACGCGACTCCGGTGGACTTCAGCGCGCAAGGGCAGGCGATCTACGACGAGTTGAAGGTGAACACGAATTTCTTCCTGATGCTCGCAGGTCATCGATTTGGCAATGACGGTGAAGGCTCGCGCTCGGATACGTCCAACGGCCACACCACACGCACCTACGTCTCGGACTATCAAGGCCGCACCAACGGTGGTGATGGCTTGATGCGATTGATGCGGTTTTCGCCCAGCAACAACCTCGTCACGATCACGACCTACTCACCGTGGACCGGAAAATACGAGACCGACGCCGACAGCCAGATGTCCTTCAGCTATAACATGCAGCCAAACGGGGCAGGGGTTGCGCCGACGCCGTGGGTCGCGATTGCGACGAACACCGGAGTTGCACCGGGGACAAACACTGCTATGTGGGCTGGATTGCAAACCAGCAAGACTTACGAATGGTACGCCAAAGTGACCGACAGCGCAGGCACCACGGCTTCGACACCAATACAATCGTTTACTACAGGTAGCGTCGGTTTCACTCTGCCGTTGCTCGGGAATTCAGATACGTTAGTTTCGCTTCCGCTTGTCCGCCCCCAAACGGATTCAGACACCGTAGCTTCCGCATCGGGTAATAACATCACTACAGTCGGCACCTGGACGCCCGGACAATTCTTCTACACCGCAGGTGTCCAAACCAACACCTACTACGCGCGATTCCTCACTGGAGCGTCGGCCGGAAGAATATTTCCGATTGTGACAAACACCGCGACGACGCTGGTCGTCACGTCGCCCTACGGTTCAGCCGCTTCGATTGCACCCGGCGACCAGTTATCGATCGAACCATATTGGACACTCGGCACCGTGTTCCCCAACGGGTCAGGCATTAACATCTCGCCGACGACCGGCAATCGAAATACAGAAATCCTTGTGCCTGACTCGGTGACCGGTGGAATCAACCTCAGCTCAACCGCAATCTACTATTTCAATGCCGGCCTTTGGAAACAGGTCGGCAAAGGCAACACCAGCTTCAACGATGTCATACTCCCGCCAAACACCCACTTCGTCGTGCGCCACAACGTCGGGACCAATACCACCCTGAGCATCGGCGGCCTGGTTGTGTCAGTCCCATTAGCCGTGCCGTTGCGAACCTCCTCAACGAACCGTCAAGACAACGCTATCGGTCTGGCTCGACCTGTGACCGTGACCCTCGACGCATCCCAGTTGGTCAGCAGCGGTGCATTCGCTGCCAGTCCATTCCCCGGAACGCGCACCGACGAACTACTGACCTTCGACAACACCGTCGCTCAGAAAAACAAATCCGCCTCAGCAATTTACTACTACTGGAGCAGCGCTTGGCGCCGCGTCGGCAGCGGCTCCCTGGACGTCGGCCCGACGCCCGTCTTCACCCCGGGAACAGGCCTCATCATCCGCAAAAACACCAACGCAGTTTCGCCAACCTGGCTCACCACGCCGACGTGGTAACCGTTCTAGGGTAGGGACGATCGCGCTGCGTCGTCCTTCATATATGGTAGCAGCCGACGTGAGGAGGCTCTAATTATCTGTAGTTGTGGGAGAGAGCCGTTGCAGCAAACACGATGACCGGTGTGCGACTCTCAGATCTTCTGAACGGCGTAGCGGTTCTTGAAGGTAGCCGTGGGTTGACCCACGGTTAACGCAAACCAATTTTATTCCGTGTCGCGTAGCGACACCTGAACCAAAGTTCGGATCAAGCTTCCGCAGCCACTCCGAAATCCCAAAGGTATGATATTCTGAGACGAGCTACTTATGAGCGTCCCCGTACTTGGCTTTTCCATTTGAATTGCTAATTTCAGTCCGGCCTCAGCTAACGCTTTTTGGGCGGGTATGGCTGAGGTAACTGGCATCAAACTAAAATGGACACACCTCCCCAAATTATTACTCCCACAAATCCCGTGACTGACCCGATCGACGAGAAGTTACTAAAGCGCGCTCGAGATGCCGGCAGGAACCTATTTGTGCTCGCTACGCTGGCATCCGTCGGAGCGCTCATTTGATTGCCACTGCTATCTTTGCAAAAGGGATGCACGAATTTATGGCGGTTATGGCGGTGACGATCTCCTTGATTGCCGCGGGCTACTGGCTGTTGGCGGTGGCGGCGAAAAGAGGAAATCCCCACGCCGTCGGGATAGTAATTGTCGCCATGGTCCTTCAGATTTGCATGGTTTTAATTTTTGCCGGGGTGACAGCGGCGCGAACGAATACACCTTTTGTGCCGCCCGTCGGAGGTCTATTTATTCCAATTCTGGTGCTAATAGCTCTTGCTAGCAGTCGCAAGGTCCTGCTGGAACTGAAAGAGCGACAATTGTGGCAACAGGTCTTTGGGGCGGCGAAACCCAGTAGCACGCTCTGCGCAATCGGAGGAACACTTGTTGTCCTGGGTTTTGTCAGCATGAATGCGGCTACTTCCTACCTTGCTTCGAAGGTCACACAGCAGCGAACGGTGGAGATACAACACGCCAACGCGTTCGTCCAACTGCTCAAAAGCGATGAGCAAGAGTTCCTCTCAGCGGTTAAAATGGTTTATCGCGATCGGAATGATAACAACTTCGAAACGGCCTTGACCAAATTCGACGCCTTGGAACAACACCTTGCAAGTCTAACAAAGGACACTCCCGTTACCGAGCGACTCGGTTCAGTATTGGCCAAATACAGTAGTGCGCTTCGACAATGGAAAAATGGCCTACTGCTTTTAAAAGGCCCTGATCCAGATCCAGACAGAGCGCAGAAGTTGTTCACGCTTGGCGATCGATTCCGCGCCGAAGCGTGTCAGGAATATGACCAGCGATACGCGCCGAAAAAAAACGAAATCGCGAATTGATGTAGCCCGTCAAAGTTATTTAGTGGGAAAAATCAAAGAATTGACACTGCCGCTACTTCACTGCATACTATGCAGAAGTGGCCGGTAGCTACCGGCCTGGAGTCGCTCTTTGAAAGTAAAACGGGCGCGGCAAGCGGCGGTTAGCACCGTAAATTGCCGCAACTTTCGTAAAGTTTCGTAAACCGTCGCAGAGTTTCGCAATGTTTTGCAAAGTTTCGTAATGTTTGAGGGGTTACCCACCCCCTCGTAAAAAGGAACGTTTTGGTGTAAGTAGGCATGTGCGAAGCAGTTGCCCGACTTCAGAGTCGCAGTTTTGGCATGTTTCTGAGAACTTTGTCAAAACAGGCAGATAGGCCGAGATACACCTAGATACAGCTAAGTAGACCTTTAAACGATGAAACCGCTCGCCCAGTGTCGGCTCTATACCTTTGTCGACACCGCCTACCTTCACGGTCGCGTGCCGGCTCAGGTGGCGCGCCAACTCTGCGCTGGCGGCTCCGACCTTATCCAGTTGCGCGCCAAGACGGCGAGCGCTGATGAAGTCTGTCGAATCGCCGACCAGATTCTGCCAGTCACCCGCGCAGCCAACGTCCGATTCGTCATCAACGACTTTTGCGACGTCGCCATCAAAGTCGGTGCCGAAATCTGTCATTTGGGTCAGGAAGATTTTTTCGACGCCGGCTTCACGAACGTTTCACAAGTTTGCGGTGGCAAACCGACTCCGCTTATCGGCCTAAGCACGCACGCGCCCGAACAAGCGCAACGCGCGCTCGCCGCGCAACCAGCCTATATCGCGATCGGCCCCGTTTACGCAACAGGCACGAAGCCGACCGCGAAGCCCGTCACTTTGGATTATGTGCGCTGGGACAAGGCTAATGTGAAAATTCCGTGGTTCGCCATCGGTGGAATAAATTTGCAAACGATTGAAGCCGTTCTCGAGGCAGGGGCGACTCGCATTTGTGTCGTATCCGCGATTTTAAACGCCAAAGACATCGCGGCCGAATGTCAAAAGTATCGCAAACATCTGGACGCAACGCTTGCAGCCGATGGAGCCGCGACATAAAATACCGAATGTCACCCAGTCAAATAACGTCTTAAAAATACGTGGATTTATTTCAACAACATCAGCACGCGTTAACGCGCCGGCACTTTTTCAAAACAAGTGGGCTGGCACTCGGGCGCATTGCTTTGGCAGGGTTGATGTTTCCCGAACTCCTTCGCGCCGGTGTCGGTACCGGGCAAGCCGGCAAAGCCCATGCGGCGATGAGCGGGCTTCCACACTTTGCGCCCAAGGCCAAACGGCTCATTTATTTGTTCATGAACGGTGGCCCGTCGCAAATCGACCTGCTCGATTACAAACCTGGCCTCGAAAAAATTTACGACACCGATTTGCCGGCGTCCGTCCGCAACGGTCAACGTTTGACCACGATGACCTCGGGCCAGACCCGTTTTCCGATTGCGCCCTCGAAATACAAATTTAAGCAGCACGGCAAATCGGGAATGTGGTTTAGCGAACTTTTGGAAAACACGGCGCAAGTCGCAGATGAGCTTGCGATCGTTAAATCAGTTTACACCGAAGCGATCAATCACGATCCCGCGGTGACTTTCATCCAGACCGGGAATCAGATCCCTGGAAAGCCGAGTATCGGTTCGTGGCTCTCATACGGTCTCGGCAGTGAAGCGGACAATTTGCCATCGTTCGTTGTCATGACGCCGAGCTGGTCCGCCAAGCGCGATGCGCAAGCGTTGTATCAACGTCTGTGGGGCGCAGGTTTTCTGCCGACCAAGCACGCCGGTGTCAGTCTGCGCGCGAAAGGTGATCCGGTGCTTTACATCAACGACCCTCCCGGCGTTGATCGTAAAGGGCGTCGCGACATGCTGGACGCCTTGGCGAAGCTGAACCAAATCGAATATCAGAAGGTCGGCGATCCGGAAATCAGCACGCGCATTTCGCAATACGAAATGGCCTTTGCAATGCAGGCGTCAGTGCCGGATCTGATCGACATTTCCAAAGAGTCGAAAGCGACTCTCGATCTGTATGGTCCCGACGTGACCACGCCCGGAACGTTCGCCCACAGCGCAATCATGGCGCGGCGATTGGCCGAACGCGGTGTCCGTTGCATCGAACTGTTCCATCGCGAATGGGACCACCACGGCGATCTCACCCGCGATTTGCCATTGCAATGTCGCGACGTCGATCGCGCCTGCATGGCGTTGGTGAAAGATTTGAAGTCACGCGGAATGCTCGACGAAACGCTCGTTGTTTGGGGCGGAGAATTCGGTCGCACTGTTTATTGCCAGGGCAAACTGGAACGCGACAACTACGGCCGCGACCATCATCCGCGCTGCTTCACGATGTGGATGGCCGGTGGCGGTGTTAAAGGTGGCATGGTGCACGGCGAGACGGACGATTTCAGTTACAACATCGTCAAAGACCCGGTGCACATCAGCGAAATCAACGCGACCATCCTGCACTGCATGGGCATCGATCACCGTCGTCTGACCTACAAGTTCCAAGGCCTCGACCAACGTTTAACGGGCGTCGAAGAGCGGAACGTTGTTAAGAACATCCTTGCTTAGAATTCTCACCCCCGAAGGTCTAAGTGGCCCGAAGGATTATTTTTTTGGCTTTCGGGATACGCCCCAAATCAGCCAAACGGCCAGAGCCACCAACAAGATCATCCACCAAAACACGCGCAGTTCTCGGGCAGCGAGTTCCACAAATTCCTGAGCGGCTGGAAATGCAATAATCAGGACCGCAATGACAATCAGCAGGATGACTAGTTGAATGAGTGCGCGAAGTCCGGAGTTCATTGTCCGACAGGTTTTTCGACTGGCGCGAGCGGCAGGAGCATGCCCGTTCCTGCGGAGTTCCCTGCTGCGGGAACGACAAGCGGCGATTTCCCGTTCCAACGTTCAATGATTTGAAGACGCAGGAAAGCGGGATTCATTTTGAGGGCTTCGCCACGAACTTTAAGCGCTTCAGCTTCGCCTTTGGCTCGGATGATGGCTGATTCCGCTTCCACCTGCGCTTGCACTTGCGTAAAGCGCGCCTGGGCAGATTGTTGTTCTGCAACCATTTTAGCTTCGATCGCGCGTTCAAGTTCTTTGGACAGATCGATATTGCGGATGACGATGTCTTCGACCCAAAGATTTGTGCCGATTTTCAATTTGGCGGCTGCCAAAGCCTTCTCTTTAATTTCCTCGCGCTGTTTTACGATTTGTTCAGCGGTCTTGAGAGCAACCACTTCCTTGAGGGCCTCCTGCACGCGCGGCGCGATCAGACTGTCGAACGGGTCACCGGAAAATTGTTTGTATATTTGGACGACGGATTCTTCAGGAACCCGGTAGAGCACGCGCAAATCCACGATGACCTGCTGCAAGTCTGATGAAAAACAATCGGCGCGCAGAGGCTGAGTGCGCTGACGCACATTCATG
>JAQGOW010000359.1 GCA_028293405.1 Verrucomicrobiales bacterium | reverse complement strand
CGCGACCGACCGCCACATCTCCCAAGGCGGGATTGAACTTGAAAGCGTCCGTTGGGATGACGCGGCGGGGATATTGCGCGGGGTTTCACTAGGCGCGCGCGGCGTCGATCACAACGTCTTCATCTACCTCCCAGAAAAACACCCGTGGCAGCAAACGGACCCGTTCTTGTTCTACGACTTCTCAGGTTACACGTTAAAGATTACCGAAGAGAATCTCCTTCGTGTTCATGTGCGTTTTGATCAAGGCGATCGCGTCAACTGGGAGTTGAACGTGAAAATGTTTTTTGGCTGACCTCGCTTAACACTCGGCCGTAGCGATCAGACCCCGTCACTTTCACCTGACCAAAAGATCGTGTTGCTTGGCGACACTGTCACGGACGGTTTTGATGGGGTGAAACATTTTCCGATTTGGAACGTGTCCAGACCGAAAGAGTGATGCCTTCGCCCCCTTTAAAATCCTTCGGTCGCTCCGCCCCGGGTTTTGCGAAACACGCTTTGAAACTGTCACCGTGCAACTCGTAAATGCCGAGTTGTTTTTGCCCTTTGGTAAAGCCGCCGGTCATCAGGTAATCGATTGTCTTGGGCGACTTCTCCGGATCGAGAGTGAATTTAGCTTGGATGAAAATCTGGCCGGACATCGTCGTGGTGGTTTCGTTTCCTTTGCACACGCGCCTCATTTGTTGGCGCATCTGCGCGGGCATCTCCTGGCCGTCCGCGGAGCCGGAAACCATCGTCCATTCGCCTTGAAGTGTTGCCAGATCTTTTTGCATAGCTGGAGTGTCATCCCCGCGCGTGACGAAAGTGGTGCACAAACAAATAGCGACCGCAAACGTTAAAAGTTTCATACGCATTGGGGATCGCCGAAATATGCAGCAGTCAAACGCACCACTCAATTTCATTCCAACAGCTCATCAAACCTTTTCAAGGGTTTGCTCCGGCGGTCCGTTGCGTATTTGTCGAATTTAAAGTCAAATCCGCCGAGGAGACGGGGCCCCATTCATGTTTTCCTCGACAGAACATCCAACTGAGAACAGTAAATGAAAGAACTAACGAAATGGTCTGATATAAACTGCGACACCGCGTCGAATTTTGCCCGAGAGAGAATAGTTGCCTAACGTCAAACCAAGCAAGCGCACGCCCGGACCGCATCCGGATGAAGAGGGCAGTTAACGGAGTGCGGCTGCTCCCCGCCTTGGC
Source organism: Verrucomicrobiales bacterium (assembly GCA_028293405.1). GTDB lineage: Bacteria > Verrucomicrobiota > Verrucomicrobiia > Limisphaerales > Palsa-1400 > JAICXV01. The sequence continues at coordinate 1,583 of JAQGOW010000359.1, read as the reverse complement.
GGACGACGCATGAGAAGCGCACCGCATCCAATCAAGAAAATGAGAAAAGTTGCTGGTTCCGGACCGGCAACAGCGATAGTAAACGACTGCAGTCCGACCATATTAGGGACAGTCCCAGCGCCAGTCCCGAGCGCAACTTGAATCAGGTTGCCCCCGCCAGCGTGCGCGCCACCAGTTCCGGCGGCGGCAGCGTAAGTTGCACCATCGCTGGCGCGCCAAACCCTAATCTGCAATGTAACCGTTCCGGTTTGACCGTTTATGATCTGCGTCCCGCCAAAGAAATAACCGTTAGCTGCAAAAGAAATCGCCTGGCCGCCGGATATAAGCACAGTAGGGTCGATAATGCCTGCAGGTCCCCAGTAATAGTCCGCCTTGTAGGCTGTACCAGACAGCGGGGTGGCAGGATTGCTGAAGCCATTGAAATCACTGATCGGAGCGTTCACACCACTTGCGCCGTTAGCGAAATTGAAGAATCCTTGACCTCTAGATTTCATCGCCAAAACCAGAGTCAACACAGTGACCAACACCAAGTGTCGTTTCATGTAGGCAACTCTAGTCCATGGCCCAACCATGTGAAGAACAAAAATTCTTCTTACAGTCGAGATAGATGAAGCGCAGCTCACTGATGGGCCTATGGGGCACTGCATCGACACTTTTGCACAAACCATTTGGGCTCGCGTTGAACCGAGCAAATGCAACTGCTCGGCTTACGGATAAATAAGACGATAGAAACCCGATCCGGCACTGGGATCGATCGAGATAAAGACGTGGTTGGTGCTGGATGAATTCGCAACCGTCGACCAGTTGGTCGTGAGCCCGACACCGGGGGCATTGGTTTGTGACTGCAAACGCCAGCCAATATGGTCGCTCGGCCAGGACAGGTCGATGTTGGTGCTGGAAAACGCAGCAACGATGTTGGTCGGCGTGGTGTTGATGGAAACAACCGCTTTGATGGAGCCGTTGGACCCGAGGCCGCTCGTATCCCACGTTACACCGCCAATGACGGGAAGATTCGTCGCGGTAAAACTTCCTGAGTAAGTGTTCGCCTGAAAAAGTCTGAACGTTGTTCCGTTTGTCAGGTGCGATGTCCCGGCGATATTTGTGACGGTGAGCGCGCCGTTAAAAATCACGTCGGTCACGCCGCTGACTTTGTCGCAACTGAGCGCATCAAGATCCATTTCGAACACCGTCGAACACGCGGCAGACAGCGTGAGTGAGTTGCTGACTGAAAGCGTGCCGATGCCCACGCCGGGAGCCAAATTGGTGATGACCGTCACGGGACCATAAATTGTGCCGCCTCCTTTCAACGTCGTCACAGTCAGGAGAGATGCGTTCGAGACAATGCCGTTGTTGAGATTAAGGTTATCGATCGTGATGGTTCCACCGGCAGTGAGAAGTCCGTTGGTTATACTGATCGTGCTGCGACCGTCACCGCTAGCGCCATCGTTTTCCGCGATGTTGCCAGAAACCGTGGCCGAACCGCCGGTTATATTAATGACACCCACGCCCGTGCCCGCGGCCGATCCGGCGTCGCGACCGATCGTAATCGAACCCGCGACAAGCCGCGCCGTACCCGTCAAATT
>JAQGOW010000239.1 GCA_028293405.1 Verrucomicrobiales bacterium | reverse complement strand
CGCGTGGATCGACGCGCAGGTTAAAGAGTTCGATTTTTTCGTGTTTCTTCTTATCGGGCGAGACTGAAGTGTGGATAACTAGTTTCCAATCGCCGACGTGAACTGCGCCGCTGCTTCCCTGGATGTTTACGAGAAGCTCGCTGTGTGGTGATTTTTTGCCTTCAGTGATCGTCGGCCAAATATCGCGCCCGTCCAATGGCAGTTTTTGAGTGCCGGAATCGCCAACCAATTTCAACAACGTCGGATACCAATCAACCATGTGCATCGGTTCATCCACTTTGGCACCAGCTTTGATTTTTCCCTCCCACGTCGCGAATGCACACACACGCACGCCACCTTCGTAAACCGTTCCTTTGCCCGCGCGAAAAATTCCGTTGTCAGTGATTTTGCCCGGGGCTGGACCGCCGTTGTCGCTGGAAAAGATAAAGAGCGTGTTTTTACGCCGTCCGGTTTCGTCGATCGCGGCGACGATTTTGCCAACCGCTTCGTCTAATGCGGCCATCATACCGGCGTAGGTGCGACGCTGTCCTTTCAATAATTTGTATGGCGAGGTGTAATTCTCCTGGGCTTGCAGCGGCGTGTGGACGGCATTGAAGGCAGTGTAGAGAAAGAGAGGTTTATCTTTGGATTGAGCTTTGATGATGCGCACCGCTTCGTCACCGAACAAATGTGTCGTGTAGCCTGCTTCCTTTATCGGTTTACCGTCGCGCCACCAGTCCGGGATGCCGTAGCGGATGTGCTCAAAATAATCGATCGCGCCGAACAAAAATCCGTAGTGATGATCGAAGCCGCGCGAAGTTGGCCAATAGGCTTTTTCAAATTCGCCCAGGTGCCATTTGCCGACAGCGAAAGTGCTGTAGCCTACGTCATGCAGTCGTTGTGGCAGCATCTGTTCATTCAGCGGCAGGCCGTATTTGTCGCCCGGTTTAATCACACCTGCCTGCAATCCGTATCGGATGGGATAGCGGCCCGTCATCAGTGACGCCCGCGTCGGCGAGCACAACGGTTGCACATAGAATTGGCTTAGCACCGTGCCCGCAGCCGCGAGTTTGTCGAGGTTCGGGGTTTTGATTTCGGTGCAGCCGTTAAATCCCACGTCCTTATTGCCGAGGTCGTCTGCCAAAATGAAAACAATGTCGGGCTTGTTGTCGTTGGCAAAGAGCGTCAGAGCGAACGTTCCAACAAGACAAACGATGGCAAGAATCGGATTTATACGTGCTTTCATTTTCAAACGTCGTGGCAGGAGTTTAGGACCGTCCGGTGTTGATAGCAGTAGTTTATTATACGCGTGCCGCTGCTGACCCAATGCGTTTCCATTTGTCCGGTTATTGGGTGGACGGGTACTGTTTGATAGATGGACAGCCGTTCAGACCAGGAATTGTTGCGGGAGTATTCAGAACGAGGCGCTGACTCGGCGTTCGCTGAATTGGTGCGGCGTCACGTGGATTTCCTTTTCTCGGCGGCGGTGCGAATGACAGGCGAACGACATCTGGCCGAGGATGTCACGCAGTGTGTTTTCGTTTTGCTCGCGCGCAATGCTGCGGCGCTTACCGAACATCCAGTTCTCTCTGGTTGGCTTCACCGAACCACGCGGAATGTAGCGTCGAAAATGGTGCGAACAGAAGTGCGGCGGCGCGCACGTGAAGAGAAGGCGGCTATAATGATCGATCTCGACCAACCCGATGCGACTTGGGACGCGATCGCTTCATCGCTTGACACGGCATTAGAGGATTTGAAGGGTCCCGAGCGAGAGGCTTTGTTTTTACGATTTTTTGAACGCAAATCGGCGCGTCAAATCGCGGAGGCGCTTGGCACGACTGAGGACGCCGCACAGAAGCGCGTTAGCCGTGCGGTGGAACGGTTGCGCGAAATTTTTGCAACTCGCGGCGTCACTGTCACTGTGACCGGACTGGTGGCGGCCATGGCAGCGAACTCAGTTCAAGGGGCGCCGGCTTCTTTGGCCGCCAATATTTCGACAGCGGTCCTCGGTAAATCTGTTCTAACCGCATCCACAACTGCAGCAACCAAGCTAGTCACCATGACCACATTGCAAAAATCGGTAGTCGCGGTTGTGCTCGTCGCGACAGCGGCGACGGCAGTGTTCGAAGGCACCCGCGCGACGCAGTTCGAGCAGAGTTTAAAGCTGGCGCGACAACATCAGAACACGTCATCGAACCAACTGCAGCAGATCACGACTGAGCGCGATCGTGCATTGCAAGGTTTGGCGGCGTTGCTGGACCAAAGGGATCACGCAAATACAAAGTCGAGCGAGACTTCGCGGCTGCGCGCCGAGGTCGATAAGCTTCGGGATCAATTACACCGACAGAACATGACTCTGACTGCGAGCGATCCTACATTCGCCGCGGCTAAAGCGTTGGTTGAACGTGTCGAGACTTTGCGAGGTCGGTTTGCTAACTGGCCCGGTAAGGCATCGCCCGAGTTGCAATTGCTTTCGGAACAGGATTGGTTGGACGAAGCGTTGAAGCAACCGCTGGACACAGATGCCGCATGCCGCAGCGCGATGGGTAAGTTGAGGACGCGTGCGAAGTTTCAATTCGGGACCCTGGTGAATGAAGCGCTGGAAAATTTCGCGAAAGCAAACAACGATCAACTTCCGACAGATTTGTCACAGCTAGCGTCCTATCTGAGCGAGCCTACAAATACTCTTTTGACGGGATACGAAATCGCTAAACCCGGTTGGGTTCATCCGCCACAACCCAATTCACCGAACGCAGAACGCGCCGCAACATGGGCGATCGTTGAACGAGGTGCGTTTGCTAGCGATGGAACGCAAAGCCGTGATGAAGACAGTCTGCTCTCCGATCCCGAGTACGATATGCATGTCGTGATTTATCGCGGCGGCTCATACGGGTACGGGCCGGCATCCGTCGCGAAATGATGAAGATTTGACGTGGCCTATCTACGGCCAGTCCTGACCTGCTCCGCAAAAATTTTCGCTTCGATCTCCGAGATCTTCGCGTCCTTATTCGTGTCGCAACGGTCCACGGCGTCGTTGAACGCTGCGTTTGGGCCGGTGATCACATGCCTTTTGTAGTCTAATACAACCGGTATTTCGAACTGGCTTGTCTTTTCTTGTTTAGTGCCGCTGTTTGGAATCTGGCTCAGTGCGTCGTAGAAAACTCTGCCGGCTGATTCGTTTTCGAATTCCACTTTCCGTCGGGTAACATCCCGCGTCACGGTTGAGTTGTGCCTGATGCAGCCGGAAATCGCGATTGTGCTGACTGCAAGAATTTGGAGGAGTCGTGTTGATGTCATTTGATTAGGTTCTCACCGGCGGTTAGTGGCCAGCAACGCAAAGGCTTTCGATTACATCAAACGATGTCAAGCAAGTCGCATACGCAAGAACTTCATGTGCAACATTTGCCTATGAGGGAAAAGGTCAATGGCCTGAGTTGCTGTTCGGGGATGTGATGCCACGGTGCATTAGGAGGGTTTCTATGAACAACAAAGTAAAAGCATTAGTCGCTGCGTTGGTGGCCAGTTCGACCATTCTACCGATTCATGCAGCAAACAAAGATCCGTCGCTGTCGCAACCGAGTAGTTCTGCGTTGCAGGGCACGCAGATGTTAGGCCAGCGGATTGCGTTTGGAGAGTTACCACAGCAGGCTAAAAAGACAATTCTGCAACATTCCGGAGGAGCGACCCCGAAGGACGTCCGCGGGCTCGAAATAAATGGGAAGCGATATTTCAGCGCTAATTTTGACCAAGGCCAAACTAAGGGCAGGGTGACTGTCGCCGCCGATGGGTCAATGGTGTCGTTGCGCGAGTCGGCTGTATTTACGGCAGACGCCGATTTGCAAAAATTGCAAAAATCGCAAATGGACTTCAATCAGTTGCCGCAACTCGTACAGCAACGGATTCGACAGGAAGCCGGGAACGCGCGCGTCGGCAATCTCAGCCAGAGCGACGTGAAGGGGCAACCGCTTTACCGCGCTACCTTCAACCGCGAAGGTATCCGCCACGAAGTATTCATCACGCCGCAAGGCCAACTTGCTGCGGAAGTGCAGGCAGTTACGGTGGCCAGTCAGGTGCGGTTCGATGAAAACGGGAACATAGTTGCCAATCCCGGTCAACCGATCAACGAAGCTGCTGGCGCGCAGGCGCCGCAACATAACGAACCTCAAGGAAATCAGGATATAGATCAGCAAATGCCAAAATAATCGGACGTCACTCGACTACGGGTTTTGCCTGAGACGGAGCGGCTTGATGTGGGATGGGTTTTCTTTCAAACTGCATTTAATCGTGCAGCAAACCTATCACAGCATCGTCATCGGCGGCGGACCCGGGGGAAGTACCGCAGGAACATTAATGGCCAAGCGCGGCCAGAAGGTGTTGCTTCTGGAAAAGGAAGTTTTTCCACGGTTTCACATCGGTGAATCGTTGTTGCCGTATAATTTTCCAATCTTCGAAGAACT
>JAQGOW010000226.1 GCA_028293405.1 Verrucomicrobiales bacterium | reverse complement strand
TGGACCGTTGCCGCGAGGACCTCGGCATGACCCGGCATCACTTCCATGTCATTGACACCGTTATAGCCGGTCGGGAATTTCAGGTCGGCAACGCGCGTCACGAGATTGACCCGCTGTATGCTGGCCTCTGATCCCAGCGAGGCGTAGAGATACTGGCCATTATCTGCAATCGCCAATTTGTTCGGTTCGGTGGCCGTCGCAATCAACGACGGATAAGCACCGGTAAGCGGATCAAACGTTACGATGGAATTGCCAAGCAGCCAATTTGCGTTCGGAACGCTCGCACAAATGGTTCCATGAACGGCATCCCAGACAAGGTCGTTCGCCGGTAACGCGAATTCAGTTATGGAATCGTAAGCCGTGACTGAAGTGATAGCTGTGCTGATCGAAAGACGGTTGTTAGTGAGATCGGGATCGGCTGTGCCACTGGTCACACCAACTCGCCAGCCCATCACACCGGATTTGGCCGGTCTCAGCGTTACCGATACCAGAGTTGCCGCGCCTGGCGCGATGGAAGGAATCGTGCAAGTGAACCCGCCAGCAACTGTCGCCGTCGCACTGCCCGGGCTCGAAACCAAAACAACAGTCGCGATGGCAGGCACAGTTTGTGAAAATACGACATTGGTCGCGATGTTAGGTCCGGCATTCGAGATCACAAATGTGCACAGGTAATTGCTGCCAACGTTTGCGGAAGGATCGGCGTTGGCTATCGTGAGTTGCAGATCCGTCGGCCCGCCCTGGGGCACGAGACCGGTGCGCAAGATCGCCACCAGCGAACTGGTCGTGCGAAACGCCAGGCCATTGGTGCTCCAGCGGATCAGATTGCCGGTCGGCGTGCCGACTGCGGAGTAGCTCATCGTTCCTACAGGCAAAAGCGTGTGCAGGTCCCAGGCGGTAAGCGAAGTCGAAGTCACACTGTAATAACGGCCTTCTGTCGCTGATCCGGCGATCATCATACCAGAGGGACTGCCGCCAATTTGAATGCCCCGCTCACCATCTGCGATCTGGCCGGAGCTCGCAAATACCAATCCAGCCCTGCAAGAGAAGTTAACCCCAAAACCGGACAAAAGACCGATGGAGCTTTCGAAATTAAGCCCGTTGCTGTTGACGTTGTAACGCCGGAAATCGAACCCGGTGGTTTCGTTGTTATAAATGTAGGCACGTGTCGGCGAAACGAATTCGATGACGTTGCCACCGCCGCCGTTTGGCAAAGCAGTGTTGTTGTTGAAAATAACAGTTCCGCGTGTCCGTGGGCTCGTTGAAGTATCCATTCGGGCGACAGCGACCGCCGAAGGCCAATTGGGCACCGCTGCCATGTCTTCAATTTGCGGCGCGCCACAACTCCAATAAAGGTCTGCAGTATTCGATGCAACATTGAATCGGCTGATGTAACCGCCGCCGCGATCGAGATATATGTATTCACCGGAATCTGAAATGACCATTTTACCGCCCAGACTTCCAATGTTCACGGAGTCGTTGCCGATCGTCATTTGGAACGGGTTCAAGGGCGTGAGATAGCCGGTCGAAGCAGCGTTCATATAAATTCGTTCTGTCAGAGGGCTATATACCAGTTCCGATGCAGGCCAACTGATCGTGGACAGTCTGGGCGCGGTTACGTTGAAAGCAGAACTCTGGCTTGTAACGCCCCCGTAGCTCGCGATGAATCGAGCACCCGAAAATTCCCAATTCGGCACAGTCACGGCGCCCGTCCATTGTCCTGCCGCCATCGTTATACTCGATAAAGAAAGAGGAACCACGCCAGCCGAGTTGCTGGCAGTAAACGAAATGGTGCCTGAAAAATTCGAAATAGTGACGTCATTGATGTCTTTGGCGTAAACAGTCAGGCTCAAAGGTATCGTCGCTTCAACAGTTGGCGGGATTGGGCTGAAACTGAAATGGTGCAGATCGTTGTCCGCGACGGTCACATTGGTTGGAATCGAAAAGAATCCCGCGGCCGAGGCCGTGATCGTGACGATTTGTGTGCCATCAAAAACCGAATCATCCGGCACAGTAATCGGCAGAAGAACCGAGTTGCTGCCAGCGGGAACAACCACGCTCGCTGCCACACTGAGCTTGCTTGGCATACTGGAGGTTAGCGACACGGTCACGTTGGATGTCACAGTTCCACCCAGGCGAACGATTGCGTTTGACACCGCGCCGCTGCCTTCAAAGAAAGTTGCGCCCGGCGCTGAAAAAGCGACGAAAACGGTGTTGGTATCGTCGTCCGCCACCGCGACATCCGCGAATGCATCCGTCCAATTTTGAACGTGGGCAGTTATGCGCGCCGTCTGCGGTCCGTCCAATTCGATGTCATTGACGACAGTTATAGAAAACGTTTTTGATGTCTGTCCGGTTGTGAAGGTGATTGAACTGGGCACCTGGATTTCCGTCGTGTCACTACTGATTAGATATACCTGCACTGAATCGCCCGGAGGCGAACTGATTGTCACTGTGCCCGTAACTGTGCCTGCAGATTCAGACACGTTCGCAGTCGCCGAAACGGACAGCGAAGCGGTTTCATTATCATGCACCGGAACGGCGACCGCGCTGGTCACATAACCTGCCGTGCTCGCTGTAATCGTTGCGTTGTGTGTTCCATCGAGAATCGCGTCATCCACGACTGTCACGTTGAATGAAACATTGGTTTGCCCGGCGAGAAGGACCAGGTTCGTTGGCACAATCAGCTCTGTCGTGTCACTGGAGCTGAGCGCGAAAGTTGTGTTGACCCCGCGCGCGGTTCCAACCGTCAACGTACCGCCGTTAACGAGTACGCCATCTCCTTCTGTAACGCTCGCGGGCAGCAGCAAGCTCGTTGTAATCGGCGGCAGCACAGATATTGGAATGCTAGTACCAATGTGGCCTTGTGCGTCACTGGCGACTAAAACGATGGGGCTGTTGGTCGCTGTCAGCGTGAGCAGGCCATTCCAAACCGAGTTGGTAAAACCTGTAGCCGAAGTCGGCGTGAGAGTGGTCTTTATGCCGTTAGTGCCGAAACTGGCGGAGAGCGGGATCGAGGGCAAAGTGTTGGTCACGACATTGTTAAACGCGTCCTGCGCCATCAGCGAGGCCGCAAAAGGAAGGTTCGCAACCTGTGGTGACGAAACGTTCCACGCAAAATGATCCAGCCTGCCGGGCACAGCATCGTCATTGACAATCGTGCACGTGCCGATGCGCTTGGTAAAGGTGCCCGAGTTCGGATTATTCGCACTGAGACCAAGTCCGACTGTAAAAGTTTCGTCCGGTTCGTTCACCGTATCGCCGCGCACGAAAACGGTGAGGGTGCGATTGGTTTGTCCGGCAGAAAAAGTCACGGAGGCATTGGTCACGCCGGTGTAATCATTGGTGGATACGGCCGTGCCGTTGGTCGTCGAATACGTCAAGGTGATCGCCGACCCAGCCGGACGATCAAACGTCACCGTGAACACGGCGCTTACCGAGCCGATGTCGCCTTCACCGATAGCAATGTCGTTGATCGAGATTTGCGGCCACGGATCACCGTTGTCCAAAATGCTCGCTGTTCCATAACCGGTGCCCGCTAAAGCGGCGTTCACGGGACTGGATAGTTGAAGCCGAAAAGTCTCGGTCAGCTCGGCCAAAGTGTCATCCAAAACCACAACACTCACTGTTTGCGTGCTCACGCCCGGCGCAAAGGTGAGCTGACCCGAGGCAGTAATGTAATCCACTCCGGCAGTCGCACTCACATCCGCAGTAGCATAGTTTACCGTGATCGTGTCCGTGTGCGGATCGCCCACTGTCACGGTGAACACCGCATTGGTGGTGCTGTTTGTCGCCTCCATCACAGTCACGTCTGAAACGAAAATCAGCGCAGGACTGATCGCGATGTTTGTCGTGGAAGTATTATTGGTCGGTTGTGCATCGAACCCAATCGGCCATGCGCCCGCGAAATTGGTCACCGTTCCGAATGTGACTGGCCGCATTGTAATAGTCACAGAAGCAGTTTGATTGAGCGCCAAATCGCCCACGTTACAAAACACCACACCGTTGGAAACGGTGCAGGCGCCGGAAACGGATGTTGCCGAAACGAACTGAAACTCAGGCGGCAGCCTGTTGGTTACAACCACTCCGGACGCGGTTGCTGGACCCAGATTGGTCATATTCAACGTGACCACCACATTCGAGCCAACACGCGGTGTTGTCGGTGTCACCACTGTGCGCAAAACGACATCGCCCACCGGCTGCACAGCGAATACGGAACTGTTTCCGACGTGCCCTTCCAGGTCTTTCGCAAAAAGGACATAGTTCGTTCCCGGCGCTCCGATCGCATGCGTTCCCGACCACAGGCCATTGGTAAAATGTGCGGTGAAACGTGGCGTGATCGACGCTGCGCCAATCACGATTTCATCCGCGAACGCCCCAATAGGATAAGTTTCCGACCACGGATCGCGGGTGAATAACAAAGCCAGCGGATAAGTTGCCGACGCGGGCGCGTCGAAGTATCCGCCCAGATTAGTGCGCAACACCTGGCCGCCGTTGACGCCTCCAAAGTGATACTGGCCGAGCGTAAAGTTGTTTAAGATCAGATTTGCTACGGTATCGCCACTATTCGAACCGCCGCCCTCACTGCTTTCGGCAAAATCGCCCGTGACAAAATAACGCCGCCCGCCTGTGAGCGGCACCTGCCGAACGATGCCATCGGTGCCGTGACCGGCGGCAGTGCGAAACGCCATTGAAAACTCGTTGCTGGCAGTCACGTTGAAGTATTTGATTTCATACGGCCCCGGCTGTGTGCCGCCGTAAGTCGGCGTCCAATCGCCTAGTTGGCCGTCTTCAAAACCAAAATGTTGCGGCGCTTCATCGCCGAAGCCGACCATCAATAAAACCCGTCCGGAAAAATTTGTTGCAATGCCACCGCCAAAATCGCGAGCGTTAATCGTGAACGGCGTCGGGCCCGTCGCGTAGATGGCACCGGGCGGCAAAACAATCTCGAAGTGATGGATAAAACCCGCCGCACCATCGTCGTCAAGAATTGTGGCAACTGCAGATGAGACGCTTAGCGTTGCATTGGTTGCGTTAGACAATTGGACAATGAACGTCTCGTTCGGCTCGACCTGTAAATCGCCAGAAACAACCATCGCAATCGTCTGATTCGTCGTTCCCGGCGGAAATGTCACAACACCGTTCGTCGCGACATAATCGCTGCCTGCGCTAGCCGTTCCGTCCACGGTAGAATAGTTGACGGTGATGGTTTGGTAGGAAGAAGCCGAGAGCGAAAGATTCAGACTAATGTTCGTTGTCCCCATGTTGCCTTCGTAACCAGAAACGGGCGCGATGCTGATGCCCGGAGGAACATCATCGTTCAGGATCGTGCCTGTTGCACTGGCACGCGCCAGATCGAGTAACACGTTCGTTGGCGAGGAAAGGCTGACGGAAAATGTCTCGTCGGCTTCATAATTGACGTCTCCAAGCACAGCGACCGAGATGGTCTGGTTCGTAACACCAGGCGCAAACAGCAAGGTTCCATTCGTATCGAGAAAATCTTCTCCCGCGACCGCGGTCAGCGATGCCGTCGCGAAATTCACGGTCACCGGCACGCCCATGGCAGAGGAGAGACTCACGGTGAACAGAAGATTGCTCGAACCGGAATTACGTTCGACGGTGCTCGCGTCGCTGATGGAAAGCGTGGGCGGAATTCGGGTGCGGGCCGGATCGTAGATCTCGGTCGTAGTGAGATAGGGACCGAAAC
>JAQGOW010000191.1 GCA_028293405.1 Verrucomicrobiales bacterium | reverse complement strand
CATGACAGCGCTGGTCGAACGCTGCCCGACGACGGCTGCGCCCAGAGTCACGGCGGCACAGGTGTCGCGGCCCATGGGTTCGGCAATGACATTGGCTTTGGGAAGTTTGGGAAGTTGCTTGCGGACTTCCGGGGCCTGAACGGCGTTCGTGATAATGTAAATATTTTTGATCGGAACCAGCGGTAATACGCGATCGACAGCTTGTTGCAGAAGTGAGCGTTTACCGAGGAGCGTGACGAGTTGCTTCGGTGTTTTCTCACGGCTCACTGGCCAGAAACGTTCACCGCGTCCACCGGCCATGATTATGACGAAGCGGTCGTTGGTATTCGCTGTTTTTTTCATTTGCTCGAAGGTTTAATTGCCTGGGCCAATTCAGCAACGAAACCGCTTACCTTGTCGACCATTTCGGGCGATCTGCCGAGCTTGGCGATTTGGTTCACGACAGCGCTGCCGACTACGATCGCGTCACCGTAGGATGCGACGTTCTTCGCTTGTTCGGGATTGGAGATTCCGAAACCGATCGCGATAGGCAAAGTTGTGTGCGCACGAATTTTTTTTGTCATGTCGCCAATGGTGTCGGCAACTTTCGTTTGCATGCCCGTAACACCTTCACGTGAGACATAGTAAATAAAACCGGTGCCACGTTTGACGATAAGGGCGATTCGGTCTTCAGGCGTCGTGGGAGCGACGAGGTAAATGACGTTCACGCCATTGTTTGCCATCAGGTTTTCGTAATTCTCGGATTCTTCCGGCGGCAGATCGAGCGTCAGCAAACCATCGATACCGGCTTTGGCGGCGTCCTGGATGAACTTCTCCAGGCCGTAGCGGTGCATCAGATTGAAATAGATGTAGAGAACAAGCGGCATTTGCGATTGCTTGCGAATTTCGGCGACAGTCTGGAGGAGTTTGGTCGGTGTCGTGCCGGATTCGAGTCCGCGTTGGGCGGCGAGTTGATTGACGAGACCGTCCGCAAGAGGGTCGCTGAATGGCACGCCTAATTCCAGAACGTCGACGCCGGCTTTGTCGAAAGCGAGGGCGAGTTGGCGGGTGTGCTCAAGGTCGGGATCACCGGCGCCAATGTAAATTACGAGGCCCTTTTTGCCTTCTTTCTTCAGGCGACTAAAGCGTTCATCAATCCGATTCACGTGTGCGAGCATGACAAGGAATGCGGCGACGGGCAAGAGTCGTTAACCGCCAAGGCATCACGACACCAAGGAAACAACTATTTAGCGTCGGACTTTGGCTTCGACGGAGCTGGGGTTGCCGCTGGTTTAGATTCCGTCTTTGCCGGAGTTGAGGACGGAGCGACGTCTTTTTTGGCGCTGGCTTTGTAATTTTCGCTGCGGTAATCGGTAATGTAAAACCCGCTGCCTTTAAAAAGCAGGCCAGCGCCGCCAGTAATAGCGCGTTTGACTTTGCCTTTGCCCCACGGTTTCTTCGGGCAGACATCCTTCGGGCAAGTGGTCAACGCAGCGGCGGAAATGCGCTGTGAATGTTCAAAAGTATGGCCGCACTTGGCGCAGGCATATTCGTAAGTCGGCATATCAGTATATTAGATACGGTCAGGGGTGGAACGTTCAATGGGAATCGCTAGCCCCCAATGCAACTCATCGTGCGCTCAGGCTGGACGAAACCGGGTTCGCCAATGTGATGGCGTGCTTCCTTCTTCCACACGGCGTCTTGTAAAAAGTTTGCGATCGCAGCGTCATCGGCGTTGCTGCGGACAACAGCGCGGATGTCTTGCTCAACCACGCTGAACAGGCAGGTCCGAAGTTTGCCGTCGGCGGTGAGACGAAGGCGATTGCAATGGCCGCAGAACGGTTCGCTCACCGGAGCGATGATTCCAATTTCTGCACCGGGCGAATTTTCGAACGACCAGCGTTTTGCGGTTTCGGATTTGTTGGCCGAAACCACTGGCTGCAGACGAAATGCTTTTTGTAGCCGTTGCAAAATGTCACTCCCTCGCACGACCAAATCCTTTTGCCAGGCGCGACCAGAGTCGAGCGGCATGAATTCGATGAAGCGGAAGGAGATTTGTTTCTTCTGCGCGAAGCCGGCCAAAGCTTCAATTTCGTGATCGTTGATTCCTTTGATGACGACGGCGTTGACTTTCACCGGAGCGAAACCGAGTTGTTGGGCCGTATCGATTCCATCCAAAACTTCCTGCAGACTATCGCGTCCGGTGATTTTCTTGAAATTCTCGCGGTCAAGCGAATCCATGCTGAAGCTGATTCGCTGGAGACCGGCGTCACGAAGCGCTTTGGCTTTTTGGGCGAAGAAAAATCCGTTGGTGGTCAACGCGAGATCACGCACGCCATCTATCTTCGCGATTTTTTCGACGAGCTTTTCCAACTGCTGACGCAGAAGCGGTTCGCCGCCGGTGAGACGGATTTTTTCGATCCCGAGGTTAACAGCGACGCGAACGATGCGTTCGATTTCTTCGAACGTCAGAATTTTTTCGGCTGAATGCCACTGGCGCGCTATGCGCTGAGCACCGTTTTTGATGAAGCGGGATTGGTAAAAGTTTGCGGCGGCTTCGGTTTCCGGCAGGCAATAAAGGCAACGGAAATTGCAGCGGTCGGTCACGCTCACGCGCAAATCGCGGAGAGTGCGGCCGTGCGAATCCGTTAAACTAGCAGCATGCATCTGAATCAATCACTATACCGGCGCACAGGACTTAAAGCGAGCGGTCAAACCCGCGCCTGTGCATAAAAACCTTCACGGAAAGTGGCACATATAGGCACTTTCACGCTCATGATTGGCACTTCTGAGCCAGATAGATGGCACTTTTAGTGCGGTTTTCAATGAACACACCGGGCAATTGGCACACTTCTGCAGAAGGCCCGGAGCTGGTAAAGACCAGTGGCTCAGCGGATTATAGAAAGCCGTAACGACCTGTCAACGTGTGAAGTGAACGGGTGCGATTGAAAAGCGGTGGTCAGATTGCTGTCCCAACTTCGGCAGCCTCTTTGACGGGCGGTCCGTCGATTTGATCGCACCGAAAATCCTAAATTGGCACCGGTTCGCGGACGGGGACGATGCGACGGTAAACTTTTTCGTAGGCCTTGGCGGTGCGCTCCCACGAGAAATCCTTTTGCATGCCGTTGAGGCGGTAATGCTCGAGAATCTCTTTGTCGTCGTAAATGATCAACGCTTTGCGAATGGCTTTGGCCAGCGAGCGAACCGAATATTCCGTGAATTTGATGCCGTCGGCTTTTTCGTCGTTCTCGGAAATATCGATCACGGAATCGTCGAGGCCGCCGGTGACGCGCACGATCGGAACTGTGCCGTAGCGCAGGCTATACATCTGGTTCAAACCACACGGTTCGAAACGCGAGGGCATCAGGAAAAAGTCGCAGCCAGCTTCGATACGATGCGACAGGCCCTGGTCGAACCCGATTTTCACCGCGCATTTCGTCGGATAACGCGCGGCGAGTTTTGTGAAAGCGTGCTCGTATTCTTTGCTGCCGCTGCCGAGCAGAACAAATTGCATGTTGGCGGCGAGCATTTCTTCCAACGCGCCTAGTTGAATATCCACGCCTTTTTGTTCGGCCAAACGCGTCACTGTGCCGAACAGTGGAATGTTCGGATCGAGGGGCAAACCAATTTCCTTTTGCAACGCGAGCTTGTCGGCTTCTTTGCCGGTCAAATCTTTCCAGTTGTATGGATGCTCGAGATAAGTGTTCTCCTCGGTTTGCCACTCGTCGTAATCAACTCCGTTTAACACACCAAGCAATGCGTTTTGGCGTTGGCGCAATGCACCATCCAACCCGCAGCCGAATAGTTCAGTAGTGATTTCGCGAGCGTAGCGCGGGCTGACAGTTGTAATCAGGTCGGAATAGGAGATGCCGGCTTTGAGAAAATTAAACATGCCGTAGCACTCGGCGCCGTTTGGATTGAAAAAGTCCGGGCTCAGATTTGTGATCGCATATTTCTCGCGCGGGAAAATTCCCTGATAGGCGAGATTGTGAATCGTCAGACAGGTCGGCGGCGCGTTGTGCCAACCTTCGTGCCATTTTTGATTTAGCATTAGCAACGGAACCAGGGCCGCTTGCCAATCATGCACGTGAACGACATCGGGCGGTGTCGGCAAGTATCGCGCGAGGTTAACGACGGCTTTCGAAAAAAATGCGAAGCGCTCGGCGTTGTCGGGGTAATCGACTCCTTTGTCGCTGTAGAGCGCGGTCCGTTGGTAGAACTGCTTTTGGTCGATGAAATACAGGGTGAGCCGATCCTCGAACGTGCGGACGTAGACATTGCCTTGCACGCGTTCATTC